>JANPBN010000274.1:0-12425 GCA_031430415.1 Dehalococcoidia bacterium | reverse complement strand
GCGGAGATCGTGCTGATCCTGGCGGGTGACCATGTGTACAAGATGAACTACGACGAACTCATCGCGTACCACGTGGCGAAGGGCGCGGACGTGACGGTGCCCCTGTACAAGGTGCCGGTCGAGGAGGCGCACCGTTACGGTGTGCTGACGACCGACGATGACAACCGGATCATCGAGTTCGACGAGAAGCCGGATCATCCGAAGTCGAATCTGATCTCGATGGGCATCTACGTGTTCAACAAGCAGGCGCTGATCGATCAGCTCGAGCAGGACGCGCGCCGCGATACGACGCACGACTTCGGCGGCGACATCGTTCCGGCGATGGTGGCGCAGCCGGACCTGAAGGCGTACGGGTTTCCGTTCGACGGGTACTGGCGTGACGTCGGGACCATCGAATCGTACTACGATGGCAACATGGACTTGCTCGAGGATCTGCCCGACCTGAACATGTACGACCCGGATACGCGCGTGCGGACACGCGTGACGGGCTATCCGCCGGCGAAGATCGGACACCGTGCGTATTTGTCGCGATCGCTGATCGACCTCGGATGCATCGTGAACGGCCACGTCGAGCACTCGGTGCTGTCGCCGGGCGTGTACGTCGAGGAAGGGGCGGTTGTGCGCGACTCGATCATCTTCGATGACTGCCGGATCGAGGCTGGCGCGATCGTCGAGCGCGCGATCGTCGACAAGGAGACGGTCATCCAGAAGAACGCGTATGTGGGGTATGGCGATGACTGGTCGCCCAACCACGAGCGCCCGGACATCGTAAACTGTGGTATCACGGTGATCGGAAAGCGGGCGACGATTCCGGCGTACGTGCGGATCGGCCGCAACGTCGTTATTGGCCCCAACGTCGAAGCAAAAGGGGCCGTGGACGGCACGATCCCGAGCGGCACGACGATCCGCACGGCGGAGAAACACTTTCCGTACACCGTTTGACGCGAAAGGACGCAGAGGCGAAGCCGCCCGATGAGTGAGAAGCTCGGCGCGTTCACGTTCGTGCTCCATTCGCACCTTCCGTATGTCCGGATGGCGGGCCGCTGGCCGCACGGCGAGGAATGGATCCACGAGGCGGCGGTGGAGACGTATCTGCCGCTGCTCATCGCGCTGCGGGAGCTGGCCGACGAGGGGCTGCGGTTTCGCCTGACCATCGGCATTACTCCGGTGCTGGCGGAACAACTTGCGGCTGGCGACGTGCTCGCCAACCTCGAGTCGTACATCGAAGACTTACACGCGCGGGCGGATCGCGACGTCGCGCGATTCGAGAGCGATGATCCTGCGCGAGCGGCTACGGCGAGGTTCTATGCCGGCCGTGCGGCGTGGCTTCTCGACGCGTTCCGTAACCGCTTTGGGCGGGATATCATCGCCGCGTTTCGCGCGCTGCAGGACGAGGGATACATCGAAATCGCAACGTCGTGCGCGACGCACGGCTATCTGCCGCTGCTCCAGCGGGACTCGTCGATCTACGCGCAGATCCGGACGGGTGTGCGCATGTACGAGCGGCGTTTCGGCCGCAAGCCGGAGTCGTTCTGGCTGCCCGAGTGCGCGTACCGCCCGGCGTATGTTCGCGACGATGGCGTGCGAAAACCGGGCGTCGAGGAGTTTCTCGCTGAGCAGGGGTTGCGGGTGTTCTTCACCGAGACGCATATGATCCTGGGCGGTCAGCCTGTCGGGAAGGCGGCCGGCGACGCGCCGGGCCGGTACGGCGCGATCACGGAACTTCACACGATCCCGTTTGCGGAGTATGAAGAACCGACGGAACGCACAACGTCGCAGCCGTACTGGGTCGCTTCACCACATGTCGCGGCGATCGGTCGGAACGGTGAGACGGGAAAGCAGGTGTGGTCGGCGGACTCCGGGTATCCAGGTGATTCCAACTATCGCGAATTTCACCGGAAGGACGAAGAGTCCGGACTCCACTACTGGCGCGTCAGTGGCGCTGGCGTTGGACTTGACGAGAAGGGGTTCTGGGATCCGGCGAGTGGATTCGGGCGCACGTTCGAACACGCGCGCCACTTTGTCTCGGTGGTGGAGCAACAGGCCGCGGAGTACCACGAGCGCACGGGGCGCTTTGGCATCGTCTGCGCGGCGTACGATACGGAACTGTTCGGGCACTGGTGGTTTGAGGGCGTGACATGGCTGCAGCAGGTGCTGCGCCTGCTCGCGGGGAGCGAGACGGTAGCGCTGTCCGGCGCCGCGCAATATGTGCGGGAGCATCCGCCCGAGGAGGTCGTGGCGCTGCCGGAAGGCTCATGGGGCCAGCAGGGAACGCATTTCACGTGGGCGAATGCGGAAACCGCCTGGATGTGGCCGGTGATCGGCGCTGCCCAGCGGCGGATGGAGGATACGGTCGAGCGGTTCGCCGCAGGCGCCACGGGCATCGTGCGGGAGGCGCTCGACCAACTGGGCCGGGAACTGCTGCTGCTTGAGTCGAGCGACTGGCCGTTCCTCGTCACGACGGGACAGGCGCGCGAGTACGCCGAGCAGCGCTTCAGCGAGCACGTCGAGCGGTTCGAGACGCTGGCGGCGCAGATCGAAGCAGGCACTATCGACGCGGCTTACCTGAGCGACCTGCAGCATCGAGACAACATTTTCGCGGACATCGACGTCCGGGACTTTCGGGCGCGCGAGGGCACAACGGCCCCGATGGCCACGACTGTACCGTAACGAGGAGCGCTCATGGCGACGATCTTCTGGGGCTCGCTGCTCCACTTTTACCAGCCGCCGATCCAGATTCCGGAGGTGCTGCGGAAGGTCGTGGTTGAGTCCTATCGTCCGTTGATCGAGGTGTTCCGCCAGCAGCCGCACGGAAAGGCGAGCGTCAACATCAACGGTGTCCTGACGGAGATGCTGTACGAAAGCGGCTATCAGGACGTCATCGACGGGTTGCGTGAACTGGCGGAGAGGGGGCAGATCGAGTTCGTCGGATCCGCCAAGTACCACGCGATCCTGCCTCTCGTCGACCAAAACGAGCAGCGGCGTCAGATCCGCCGCAATCATCTGACCAACCGGCACTTTTTCGGCGATGCGTATCAGCCGCGTGGCTTTTTTCCACCGGAGATGTGCTACGACCGCGGCATCATCGACCCTGTGCTCGACTTCGGTCATGAGTGGCTGATCATGAGTGGTGTGGCATGCGCCGCGCCGTGGCCGACGAATGTCGTGTATCGCGCCAAGTCGCCGGAGGGCAACGAGATCGGCGTGGTGTTTCGCGATGATGCGCTGAGCAACCGTATCTCGTTCCACGACATCGATGGCGGCGCGTTTATTCAACACCTGCGCGACGCACATCCGGATGACTCCGGTGATATGTACGTGGTCACGGCGATGGATGCCGAGACGTTCGGGCACCACATCGAGAACTGGGATCAGCTGTTTCTCGCGGACGCGTATGAGGCAGCTCATCCGCATGAAGCCATCGTCCAAGCGCGGCCGCTGGCCGAGAGCACGCGCAAGCTGTTGACGATGACGGAGGATCGGGACGCGAAGCAGGATTCGGTCGTCTCGTGCACGGTCAGCGAGATCGTCGACCGGATGGAGCGGGGCGATGTCATCGAGCCGCGCCCGGCCTCATGGAGCACGACGCAGGAGGACCTGGAAGCTGGCGTCGCGTATCCGCTGTGGCGGCAACCGGGAAACAACATCCACAGGCTGCAGTGGGAGCACATCGATCTCGCTGCGGAACTCGTCGCGCGCGCGCAAGAAGTCGCCGATACGGCGGCGAGCGAGCGTCACGCGGAGATCGCACGTGGGCTGATGGATGCTGCGCTCCACTCGTGCCAGTTCTGGTGGGCAAGCCGGCGGCCGCACTGGGACATCAACATGATCGCCCGCGGGCTCGACCAACAGTCGGGGGTGATCGTCAACGCGTATCGCGCGATCAACCTCAGCGGGGCGTCGGAGGACATCAAGCGCGAGGCGTACTATCGCGTTGTGGCGGCGCGCGACGTGCAATCGAAGCTGCACGACCAACTCTTTTGGGACTAGGGCGCCGGAGGAGCGGAGGCGGGGACGGATGAAGCACGTCAACGTCGTACTTGCGTTCCATGCCCACGAGCCTCTTTGGGATCTGCCGGCGCGCGTCCTCGAGACGCTTGCCGACGCGGACCTACGTCGCGAAGCCATCGGCAATGACAACTGGATACAGATGCGCGCGGAAGCCGGCCGCGATGTCTATAGCGGCCTGCTGGCGCTCGGCGCGAAGCTGGGCGCGCCGGTGTGCCTCGAAGCAACGAACGAATTGCTGATGCAGGTCCGACGGCACATGCCGGCGACGTTCGATCGGCTGGGTGAGGCGTACCGTGCCGGCACTCTGTATCCCATCTACGGCAACGCGTTTCACACGCACATCGCCATGCTCACAGACATCGAGCTTGCGGACGAACTGCGCCTGAACCGCGAGTTTCTGCGCGATGTCATGCGCGCGCCGGAGCCGCGGCACGTCGGCGCGTTTCCGATGGAAGGGTCGATCGACTCCTCCAAACTTGCCGGGTTTCGCGAGGCCGGCGTCGAGTACGTGATATTCCCGAACTTCGATGAGCGAAAGACGCGGTTCGCGTTCGATGGGCTCGCGCCAAACGCTGACCCGGTTCACGGCGCATTTACGATCGGTGACGGCCTGCTGGCATTGCCGCGACACTTTGGCATCTCGCAGGAGGTCTGGCGCCCGATCACGAAATGGCAGCCGCGGCGACTCGTGCCGCAGGGCTACATTCTTGGCAAGTATGCGGTGCTCGACGAGGAGTATCGCACGGGCAGGAGCGTGGTCTTCCCGATCGAACGCGCAGCTGCGGTCGCGGAGTACGCGCAGGTTCTTCGTGAGGCTATCGCTGCTGCGCCGGATGGTGGGCTGCTGCTCTACATCCAGGATCTCGAGCTGATGGACTTCGGCGAGGAGGCGCTCGATATCCTCGGCGAAGCGTGGGCGACGGTACGCGCGGAAGGCACAGCCGACGTGCGCTTCGTCACGCCCGACGAGTACATCGACGGGATCCGGGCGGCCGGGGCTGCCCTGCCGCATATGCGTTTCCACCAGGTGTCGTGGGCGCCAGAGATCCGCCTCGTGCTGCGCAGTGATGGCCACTATCCGCCGTTGCACGCCGGGCCGTTTCGCGGCACCGACAACGACGAAGCGGTGTTCCGGCGGTGGCCATTCATCTTCTGGGAGCCGGGGCGCTTCATCGCCGATACGTTCCGGGCGCTGGTCAGGTCGCTGGGGCACGACGTTCGCATTCCGCTGTCGGGCGCCGACGTGGATCGGCTGGGCTACAACCTCGCCGACGACCTCCCGGACGCCGCGCGTATTGCACTGCATCTGCGCGTGATGCAGCGCGCGTGCAACTTCGGCTGGCAGCCGGACGAAGCACGCGCCAAGTGGCCGTATATGCACGGCGTGGCGATACTCGAGATCCTTCGTGCGGAACTGAAGCGAGACGGCGGTGCGGCGCTCGCCCGCGGCTTCAGGCCGCTGCCCGAGCGAGCGCTGGAGGGACTCGACCGGGTGCTCGAGGTGTTCATCGACACGCGAGTGGACTCGATGCGTCATGCGCTCGCACAGCTGGGGCCGCGCGCAATCAGCGAGGAGGGCCGGCCGGACGTCGAGCAACATCTGACGGATGCGATGGCGCGGCGGCGCCGCTCGAGCGCGCTGGCACGCCAACTGCGGGCGGAGAACACCAAGTTCATCACGAATTGCAGCATCGATGCGCGCGCGCTGTCGCGAATGCTGGCGCTTCTGCAGGAACACTGCAAGGAGGCGTACCTGGCGCTGAACGAGATCCAGCGCGCGTGGATGTGCATCGACGACACGGCGGCCATGTTGGAGGAGATCTACGGATACCTGTACGAGGCGTATCCCCCGAAGTTTCCTGAAATCTTGCGGTCGATGCTGAGCGCCGACGAGATCGCCGTGATCGATACGCCGCCGCTGTTGTAGCAGCTATTCGAGCGCTTCGAAGATGAACTCCGCTTCGACGGCCGCGCCGAGCGGCAGTTCGGCGACGCCGATCGCTGCACGCGCACCGAGGCCCGCTTCACCAAACACTTCGCGGAGAAAATCCGACGCGCCGTTGGCGACGGTCGGCTGATCACCGAAGCCTTCGGCGGAGGCGACGTACACGGTGATCTTTACGACGCGCCTCACAAGATCGAGCGAGCCGAGTTCGGCGCGCACGATCGCTAGGGCGGAGATCGCGCATCCTCGCGCCGCTTCCATGCCGCTGGGGACATCGACATCGCGGCCGAGTTTGCCGGGATGAAGGATGCGGCCGTTCTCGGTCGCGATCTGGCCGGAGACGAAGATGAGGTTGCCGGTGCGCACGCATGGCACGTACGCCCAGCGCGGCTTTGCGACGTCCGGCAGCGTGACTCCGAGTTCCGCGATGCGTGATTCGGCGCTCATTCAACGGCCTTTCGTGTCATTCGACCCCTGAGGGCAGTCTGTGTATACAGAGGTACACAGTGTACGCACGTGACCGGAGAGAGCCATGCTCGACGCACGAACCATTCTTCGCGCGGACGCGCTCTTTGAGATGGCGCTGGCCGGAGGGATCCTCGGGACTGGCTGTCGCTGGAGCGGACCTGCGTGACGCGTTCGCGCTGCCACCCGCTGTGGTCGTCGCGTTCGGGCTGTTGCTGGCCATCGTCGGGGCCGGGTTGTGGATGGCGCTTCCCTCGAGGCCAGCACTGGTGGCGGTCGCTGCGGCGAACATCGCAGGGGCTTTCGCGTTCGGGGGTTGGGCAGCAGCGCGCCCGGACGAGATGACGACGGCTGGCACCGCGATCGTACTTGCGACGGCGGCGGCTCTGGCGGTGCTGGGCGTGCTCGAGATTCGCGTTGCGCTCAGCCTGGAGCGCAGCGCCAGATAGCTACAGGCCGAGGAACGTACGCATGCCGTCGTGATCGGGCGTTGACAGCGATCCCGATACGTCTGCTCCGTTGATGTGAAGCCGGACGGCACCGTCGCGGCGAACGCTGAACGTACCGATCTCGCCGATGGCCTCGATTGCGATATCTCCCGTAGCGTCGTCGACCTCGATGCGGCCGAAGCCGAACTCGGCGCATTCGACGACGGTGCGCGGCGTCTCGAGCCAGACGGGCGCTGCTTCCGGCGACGGATTGGCGAAGGTGTAGCGGCCGCTTGCATCGTCTGCGAACAGCCACTTGGGTGTGCGACCGGCGAGCAGGCGCGCGTTCGCCAGTTCGATGAGCGACTCGCGGCTCTGAATGAACTGAGGGCCGCCCGGGGAGCCCGCCCGCGCCATCGGCGCGACGTACGGCTGGCCATCGAACGAGCGGTTGATGAGCTGCATGTCCCAGAGGCCGTAGCGCATCGCGATAGAGCCGCCCGCCGAGGCGTAGATGATCTCGCGGATGTATGCGTCGTCGACGCTATCGGCGATGTGCGCCGCACCGATGTGGTGACGGAATGCTTCGAGCGACGCGAAGTCTGGTGCGTCCGCGGCTTCGATGATGAACGCGTTGCGCACGTTGCCCCTGTAGAACGGTCCGCCTTGTGAACGATGCTCCCAGAACGTCTTTGCCGGGCCGCGATAGTTGTAGATATCGAGTGAGAGCCCGCCGTCGTTGTGGGTGAGGACAATCGGCGCACCGGATCCCATGTCGCTCGGCTCGAGTGGGATGATGGCGATGTACGCGCGTCCCGCGGCGATGACGATCGGTTCGCCGGGCGTCGTTTGTGCCGCGCCGTTATCGATGCGGCGATCGCCTGCCCAGACTTCGATTGGTTCGGGTAATCCGAGGAGGCGGATCGACGCCTTGAAGCTGGTGGCGGGCCGCAGGCGAGGAAGGAGGCCGTAGGCGACGATGGCGCGGGTTGCGTGCTGCGCGCCGACGTAACGGCCTTCCTCGTAGTGATCGCCGTCGCCGGGCTCTTTGTTGTTCACGATGTAGCGGGCATAGAGGACGCCGTAACCGGGCGCGTCGTCCTTCGCGAATTGGAGCAGCACGGAGTTCGGCGCGGGCCACGCCTCCGGCGGTTCGCCGACGCCATACGACGCGGTTGCGGTGCCCAGCGCGAAATTCGGTGTGATGTACGTCGCGATGTCAGCGCCGCGGGCGGCGTCGCTCGTCTCGGCAGCAGCGAAGGGATAGGTGCGCGAGCGCAGCCACTCCAGCACGTAACCCGGGCAATGGAACGTGCCTGCGGCGATCTCGGCGTGTCCTTCCTCGCGCCCCTGCGGATAATAGGGCGTGGGTCGCCGCAAATTCTCGTCCCCCAGGAGCAGCCACATGAGGAGCTTGAGCAGGCCTCCGGCGCCCGTCCAACCGTCGCGGTATGAGCGCGAATGGGGGCCCGCAAGCTGCGCGATCGTTGGCGCGTAGTGCGCCGCGACGTGCAGCCAGAGCCGCTCCTCGGCCATGCGTGCCTTGAGCGCGATCTCCGTGTCGCGGGTGTGCTCAGCGAGGGACGCCATGCGCATGATGTCGACGGCGAGGTAGGTGGGGCTGTTGTATTCGTGCGGAGGCCCGGAGCGATTCGTGAACTCCCACCACTCGTCAAGGCGCCGCCGCCCACGCTCGACGTACGAGGGGTCATCGATCCCTTCGCCGCCGAGGACGCTGTTGCAGATGTCACTCAGCGCGATGTTCGTGTAGGACGGATGCACATCGAGCCGGTCGATCGCGCCGAGGCCGAGGGCGATCATGTCGCGCAATGCAGCGAGTGACGCCGGCGGCAGCGCACCCCCGTCCTCGCGAATGATCACGTTGAGGTGATCGAGCACGAACTCGACGGCGTTCAGATCCGTGACGACGGCGTCTTCGAAGAACCAGCGGAAGTTGCCGTAGTGGGCGTCGTCCGCGCGCGTCTCTTGCGTCGTGGCGACGATGTTGATGATCCGAACCGCCCGCTGGGCATCGCCTTCGGCGTTGCGCTTGAGCAGCAGGTGCGCGTACGTGAGCGACCCGCGCGTGGTGTGGAAGACGCCGTACGGCGTCACGTCGCGGATGAGGCCGACAGACTCGTCCCACGCGGCGTCGAGGAGTGCCACGCCTTCGGCGTAGAGCGAGGACGCGCGATCGGCGAGGTCTGCTTGCAGGTCAGCGATCATGTGTCACCATCTGATTCCTTTGGAATGACGCACGAGACGAATGTGAACGCGAACATCGCCACGCCATCGGATGTGGTGGCGAGCGTAAGTTCGTGGCGGCCGATGTCGCGGTTGTTGACGATGCGATACATCCGTGGCGAGTCGACAGTGAAGACGGCGGTGGCGCCGCCGGCCTGCACATCGGCGCCGGCGTCTTCGGCGGCGAGCGGCGCGCCGTCCTGGGTGACGCTGATGACTGCGTCGCCGCCGAACGTGGGCGGATGGACGACGAGGTTCACTTCCTTCGCCATGTAGGGCAGTGTGATCTTGCTGAGCGCACCTGCGCCGGCCGGACGCGCGAGGTATTCGCCCGCCAGCAGCCAATCTCCAGCGAGATAGTAGAAGCCGTCGGTGTGCATGCCGGGATCGGTGTAGGTCGCGGCCTTGTCGGGCGAGACGCCGGCGACGTTGCCGATGCTGCCGCGCTGGTAGCCGAGGTACATCTCGGGCGTGACGCGATAACAGACGGCGCCGGGCTGATCCTCGGGGCGAAGTGGGTCAAGCTTGCCGGGCAGGAGGAGTTCCGGGAACGATTCCTTCAGAAGGAACTGGATCGCTTCCTCCGTCTGCTCGTATCCGCCCTCGCCGAAATGGTTGTAACGCAGGTATCCCGCGCCATCGACGAGGTACTTTGCCGGCCAGTAGCGGTTAGCCCAGGCCTGCCAAACCTTGTACTCGTTGTCGAGCAGGATCGGATATCGCAGTCCGTGCTCGCGGACGGCCCGCAGGACGTTGCCGCTTTCGCGGCCGAACGAGAACTCGGGCGCATGGACGCCGATGACGGTCAGGCCAAGGGACTCGTAGCGGGCGTGCCACACCTTCATGTACGGCAGCGTGCGAATGCAATTCACGCACGTGTAGTCCCAGAAGTCGATGAGCACCGGCCGCCCCTTGAGGCTCGACATCGTCAGGGGCCCACCCTGCAGCCACCCGAGAGTGACCGGGAACTCGGGTGCGCGAACGGGGCCTTGTTCTTCCTGCATCCGCTCCTCCTCCTCGGTTCGTACTGATTCTAGCCGCGGCGGCCAGCTGATACGCGACCTCGAGCAACCGTTCGTTGTCGCGGAGTGGTACGCCGGGGCGTGTGCCGCGCGCTATAGTCCCTGCGGCCACTCGTTTTTGGGGAGGCCGCGCGACGATGGTCGTCATTCGGGAGTTGCCCGTTGCTGGTGAAGTACATCCTGGCGTCGTTCGTTGGTGGTGGCGCGCTGCTCGTCGGCGCCTTCGTGCTGATCGCCGCCCTGAACGATCGCCCGAGCGGCCCGGCGCCCCTTGTGACGCTGACGGTCGACGACGCGAGCCTGTCGCCGGCGCGGATCGAATGGGTGCGCGGACAGCTCGTGGAGCTTCGGATCGTCAACCAGTCCTCGCTGACGCGCAGAATGTCGACGAACACCGACACGGCGGAGCAACTGCCCGTGGAGAGCGATGTGCTGGGCGAACACGTGAGGTCGGTGCCCTTGCCGTATATCGAGATCGGGGCGTTGCCCGGCGAGGCGGCCTCGGCACTGGTACGCTTCACCGAGGACGGCGAGTATGAGTTGCGCGTTGAAACGGCCGGGCGGCCCGAGACGCTGCAGATTACGACCGTCATCGTCCGTTGACGATGTTCCGGCGACGCGCCGATAGTGCCTGCCGTGTTCCGTAACGTTCGCATCGCCAGCATTCGCGGCATCCCTATCGAAATGAGCCCATCGTGGCTCCTGACGCTCGGCTTCTTCGTCATCGTGCTCGGCGGCCAGATCTATCCGGAGCTCTTGCGCGACGAACCGGTGTGGCTGTACTGGTTGCTCGCTGGCCTGAGTGCGGTCTTCTTCTGTGCTTCAATCATCTTTCATGAACTGGCGCATAGCCTTGTGGCGCGACTGCATGGCATCCCAGTGCGGTCGATCACGCTCCTAATGTTGGGCGGGGTGTCGCAGATGAAGCGGAGTGCTGGGCGGCCGCTGTTCGAGTTCACGACGGCCATCGTCGGGCCGCTGTCGTCGATCTTGCTGGCGGGCGTGTTCCTCGGTGTGGCGTTTCTGCCGGGCGTGCGTGACGGACGCAGCGCCGTGATGTGGCAGTGGTTGTTCTTCATGAATCTTGGCCTGGGTGTGATCAACCTTGCACCGGGGCTACCGATGGACGGCGGGAAGGTGCTGCGTGCGGCACTGTGGGGCGCAACGGGAAACTTCAACCGGGCGACGTACTGGGCTTCGCTTGCGGGGCGAGGCCTCGGTTACGCGCTGATGGGTGCCGGGATGCTTACGTTCCTGCGCGTCATTCCGGGGCTCGATGTGATCACGGGAATCTGGCTGGTGATGGTCGGCTACTTTCTCGACAGCTCCGCGCGGCAGTCGTGGACGCAGGTGGGCGTACTCGAGGTACTGCGCAAACATACGGCCGCGCAAGTGATGCAGGCGACGCTGCCGGAAATCTCCCAGGATGCGACGATCCTCGAGGTCGTTGGGCGGCACTTCGATGTGCGCTTCGGGTTGTGTGCGTTTGCCGTCGATGATGAGGCGCGCGTAACCGGCATGCTGACCGCAGCGCAACTGGTGCGGCTTCCGAAGGAGCGATGGGCCGTGACGACCGTCCGCGAGCGCATGCTGCCGGTGGCTGAGTTGCCCGTCGCGGCGCCAAGCATGAACCTGGCGGACGCAATCGAACTGATGGATGGCGAGGAACTGTCGCATCTGCCCGTCGTCGAGGACGGCCGGCTGACCGGCTACATTCAGCGTGGGCGAATCGTGATGATGCTGCACGCCGAAATCGGCGCGATAGCGAAGGGGCCGTCGACTCGCAGATAGGAGCAAGGCAATGTCGAACTTCTGGCTTGGGCTGTGGCCGCGGCGAGCAGCGGGATTCGGCGCCATCGCTGGCGCCGTGCTGGGGATCGCGCTCACGCCGCTGATGGCATCGGTGTGGGCGTACGACGACGACAAGCCGTGGGCAGAAGCGCCCCGACTCGAACGCTCCGTCGGACCGGAGTTTGAGTCGTGGGGACTCTTGGACTTCGGAAGTGGCGACCTGCCATACGAGACGTACGGGAAGCCGTTTGTCCTGGTGTACCTTTTGATCGTTCCGGCCATGCGGTGCGTTTGGGCGAGGCCCGGCCGACGACGCGCCCCGCTTCCCTTCGAGGTATGGTCCTGGCGAGTCGTGTTCGGTTCGCTCGTCGCGGCCGCCGTCGGCGACTTCATTGCGTATTGGGGCGCATCTCTACCAGGCGTCTTGGGTGATGCCGTAAGCGTCCCCGGCTTCGGGATCGAGTTTCTCGCGATGCCCGTGCTCCTCTTCTCGTCGGTTGCGTACGGCATCGCCTTGAT
>JANPBN010000273.1:0-2769 GCA_031430415.1 Dehalococcoidia bacterium | reverse complement strand
TCCCCGCCTGCATCCAGCGCGCGATGGCGGAAGGAAGCGCCGTCGTGAGCCGCGTCCACACGACATCCGCGTCGTACTGGGGCGAAGTACACGGCGCACTCGCCGAACTCGAGGCCCAGCGCATTTCCGCGCTCGACGGCTTCAGCGAGGAGGAGGCGGCGCGCTGTCTCGCGAAGAGCGCGATCATCGAGTGCCAGCGCGGCGACCGCGTGCTCAAGAAGGGCGGCGTGGCACGCAACCTCTTCGTTGTGCTCGATGGCACGCTCGAGGTGCGGAACGGCGACGCCGTGCAGGCAGTCCTCGGCGCCGGCGATGTGTTCGGCGAGATGGCGTTCCTCCTCGAGCGGCCGCGCTCCGCCGACGTGTACGCCGCCACGGACGGCGCGCGCATCCTGAGCCTCAGCGAGGCGAATCTGCGCCAGATGATTGGCACAGACCCGGCTATCGCCGCGCATCTCCTGCTGAATATCTCGAAGATGCTGTGCCTCAGAATCCTGAAGGAACGCTAGGCGGAACAACAATGACGATTGTGCAGATCGTGCGCATTCCGCCCGCAGGCATCGCTGTGTTCCAGCGGTTCGAGTCGCGCGTGCTGCCGCTCATGGCGAAATACGGCGGGCGACTCGAACGCCGGCTCCGCAGCGCCGACGGCTGCACCGAGATCCACGTCATCTCGTTCCCGTCGAGCGACGATCTCGAGCGGTACCGCAACAGCGACGAGCGTGCCAAGCACCTGCCGCTGCTCGCCGAGTCGGGAGCGTCATCCGAACTGATCGAAGTCACCGACGTCCCTTAGCTCGCTTCGGAGGTGGCGTAGGGGGCTTCAACGAGTTCTCGGCGTCAATTGACACCGCTGGCGACAGTACGGATCATATGGCACATTCACCATCAGAGACCGAGGGCAATGCCGAGCGAACGCATCCAGCGCCAGATTGACCGCCTCCTCGACGAGGCCGAGGCGGCGCTTGGGCGCCGGGAGTGGCCGCGCGTCCTGGAACTGTCGCAGGATGCCCTGGCGCTCGACCCCGAGAACGCCGACGCGCGTTCGTTTCTCGACGCAGCCGGTCGCGCCGGAGCCGGGGCGGCACCGGCGACGCCATCGCAGCCGGCGTCGCTGACGCCGGACGTGCCGGCGGTAGCACTGCCCGCGTCGTTCGCGGCAGGCCGCTACGCCGTGCGGCGCTTCCTCGGCGAGGGCGGCCGCAAGCGCGTCTATCTCGCGCACGACGAGAAGCTCAAGCGCGACGTCGCCGTCGCCGTCATCAAGACCGACGGCCTCGATGCGCAAGGACTGTCGCGCGTGCAGCGCGAAGCACAGGCAATGGCGAAGCTCGGCGACCACGCCAACATCGTCACGATTCACGACGTGGGCGACGAGGCCGCTGGAGGGGGCGCGCCGGGTGCGCCCTACATCGTCAGCCAGTACATGTCCGGCGGCGCCGTCGATACGCTCGAGATGCCGCTGCCGATCGAGCGCACATTGGAGATCGCAATCGGCGTCTGCCGCGGCCTGTCGCACGCGCACAAGCACGGCGTCGTGCATCGTGACCTCAAGCCCGGCAACGTCT
This sequence comes from Dehalococcoidia bacterium, assembly GCA_031430415.1. Lineage (GTDB taxonomy): Bacteria > Chloroflexota > Dehalococcoidia > DSTF01 > JACRBR01 > JANPBN01. Next base: position 1,201 of record JANPBN010000273.1, on the reverse strand, counting down.
GGCTCGCGGCCGACGGCACCGCCGAGATCGGCGACTTCGGGCTGGCGGTAGCGTTCGAGCAGTCGCGACTGACGATGCATGGCATGCTCGTCGGCACGGTCGCGTACATGCCGCCCGAGCAGGCGCTCGGCAGCGAAGTCACACCGCGCGCCGACCTCTACTCCCTCGGCTGCATGCTCTACGAACTGATCACGGGACGTCCGCCGTTCGTCTCCGACAACCCGACGGCCGTGATCTCACAGCACATCAACACACCTCCCGTCGCGCCATCGTGGCTGGCCGATGCCTGTCCGCAGGATCTCGAAGAGGTCGTGCTGCGACTGTTGGCGAAGGATCCCGAAGAGCGCCCTGCGTCGGCGGAAGAGGTGCTGGCGATGCTGGAGCGCGTCGACCCGGCGGGGAAGTCGGCGTCGCACTCCGACTCGAACGTGCTGGACCGGCTGGCGCTCGGCGTCTTCGTCGGGCGCGAGAGCGAACTGGAGCGGCTGCGAAAGGCGTTCGACAATGCCGTCTCCGGTCACGGCGGCCTCGTGATGCTCGTCGGTGAGCCCGGCATCGGCAAGACGCGCACGACGCAGGAGCTGGAGACGTACGCGAAGATGCGCGGCGCGACCGTGCTCTGGGGCCGCACCCACGAGTCCGCGGGCGCTCCGCCGTACTGGCCGTTCATCCAGGCCGGCAACCAGTACGCCGCCGCGCACGCCGACGATCTGCCGACGGTGATCGGCCCGCAGATGACGCCCGACGCTATCAACGAGCTGACCCGCATCTTCCCATGGTTGCTGACCGGGGTGAACGTCTCCGTTCCGCCGGACATCTCAGATCCCGAGGTCGCGCAGTTCAAGCTGTTCGACGCCTACGCGCAGTACCTGCGGGCGATCGCCGCGCAAGCGCCGCTCGTCATCGCGCTCGACGACCTGCACTGGGCCGACAAGCCGACGTTGCAGCTGCTTCAGCACGTCGCGCGGGAGCTGTCGCGGATGCGTGTGCTGATCGTCGGCAACTACCGCGACACCGACATCACGCGGCAGAGCGCGCTCTCCGAGACGCTGGCGTCGCTCAACCGCGAGAGCGGCTTCGATCGCATCGTGTTGCGCGGGCTCTCGCGCGACGAGGTCGCGGCCTACATCAAGGCGCGCGCCAATGTCGAGCCGCGGCGCGAGGTGCTGGACCGCATCTTCGAGGAGACGGAGGGCAACGC
>JANPBN010000272.1:0-2913 GCA_031430415.1 Dehalococcoidia bacterium | reverse complement strand
GTCTCTATCGCTAAGGCGTCACGCCGCCGGCTTGCCGCCAGACATTCGCTTCGCGCCGAACACCACAACGCCGATGGCCGCCAGGCCGCCGAGCGCGATGATCGGACCCCAGATCAGCCAGTTGAAGCCGGAGACGCCTTCGACATCGATCGTGACATTCGTGATCGTCGGCACCGGAATTTCCGTTGCCGCTTCGTCCGCGGCGGACATCTTCACGCGATCGAGCGTGATATCGGTCTCACCCGAGCCTTTCGGCTTCAGCACGATCGTCGCTAACACGCCACTCCCGTTCGGTCCGGGAGGCGTAGGGCGAAACGACACGCAGTTCAGCTTGAACGCGCCGGCGTCGCTCACCTCGTTGCAAACAACTTCCCGCTCCGTCGAGCCCAGAAATTCGCCCTTCTGGTAGGACTCGTAGGAAAAGATGCTGTCGTCATACAGCAGGATGAACTGGAACGCGGCCAGGTTCTCGACATTTTCCGTTGTCACCGTCAGCGTGATCGGATCGTCGCCTTCCTTCACTGGGGCTTCCGGCGCCGTCACCTTGATGGATGTCTCGGCCGACTGCGCGCCCGTCCCGCCTGCGCCAAACGCCGCGAGGCTACCCAGCATGAGCGCCGCCATCGCCAGGCCGCCGGCTGCCAGCCGGGCCGTTGTTGTTATCGTCATGTACCGCCAATCCTCCTGCCTGGATCATCGCTGACGCTAGGGCAGCTATGTATACCATCCTCAACGCGGCGCCGGGGCGGGCGCTACAGACTCGGCGCCGGGGATCGCCATCAGATTCGCCCCCAGTGCGTCTGGCGGGTCCACCAGCGGAATCTATGCGTTGGCAGCGTCCTTCCTGGACCCAATCGTAGTAAACTCTCGTTACGAAAACGAGAGGTGCAGTCCAGGGAGGGAGAACACCATGGGCTCGTATTGGGGCAAGGTCTCGGACAGCCGAGTCACCCGCCGCCGCGCACTGCAGATGGCGGCACTCACCGGCGCGTCCGCCGGAGCCATCGCCATCGTCGGCTGCGGTGGCGATGACGACACCACCACCGGCACACCTTCCGCGGGCAAGTCGCCGGGGGCCGGCGGCGAAGGCACGCCGAAGCCGGGTGGCGTGCTCAAGGGCACGGTCAGCCTGGTCCTCGGCAAGGATCCGCACAAGGCGTCGTCGTTCCTCACGCACGCGCTCGCGTCATATTCCTACAGCCGGCTCATGCGCTTCCGGACGGTCATCGGCGAACTGCCCCAGGATCAGTGGTACGAAGCCGAGCCCGAGCTCGCATCGAAGGTCGAAAATCCGGATCCGCTGACGTACATCTTCACCCTGCACGACAACGTGAAGTTCCACAACGTCGCACCGGTAAACGGCCGCGTCCTCGACGCCGATGACGTCGTCTACTCGTTCGAGCGCTATCGCTCGATCTCGCCCAACAAGAACAATCTCTCCTTTGTCGAGAGCGTCACGGCATCGGCCGACAAGAAGCAGGTCACGTTCAAGCTCGCCGAACCGTTCGGCCTCTTCCTCAACCGTATCGCATCGTTCCAGGACCTCTGGATCATGCCGCGCGAGTTCGTCGAGTCCAGCGAGACCGCTTCCGAAGAGCGCATGCTCGGCTCGGGACCGTTCATCTTTGAGAAGTTCGAGCAGGGCGTCGTCATGTCGTGGACGAAGAACCCCGACTACTTCGAGAAGGACAAGGCCGGCAACGCTCTGCCGTACCTCGATGGCGTCAACCTTGCCGTCATCACCGACAAGAACCAGGAGCTCTCGCAGTTCGCCGCAGGACAACTCGACGCGATCTCGGTCCCGCCGCAACTCATCTCGTCGTTCAGGAGCCAGAACCCGACGGCCGCGATCGATGTCTCCTACCGAAACATCCTGAGCTTCCTCTACTTCGAGCCCGCGAGCTACAAGGAAGCGAAGCCACCGTTCAACGACGAACGCGTCCGCCGAGGAATGTCGATGGCGCTCGATCGCGATGCACTGCTCAAGCGCATCTCTCCCGAGGGTGGCCGCTGGCCCAACATCCCGATCAACGCGGGCTTCGGCACACGCTGGTGGCTCGACCCGCAGGGCAATGACATCGGCGACGCCGGCAAGTACTACAAGTTCGATCCCGCCGAGGCCAAGAAGCTGTTCGAGGCGGCCGGCGTCAACGAGTTCGAGTCGCCCATGCACTTCAGCAGCACCGTCTACACGAGCGCAGTTCCGTACTACGACATCGTCCGACAATCGCTGCCGGCGCTGCTCAAGCAGTCCGGCGTCACGGTGAAGGAAGTGCCCGAGGAATACGGCGTCTACATCACCAAGACGTTCGGCCAGGGTGACTTCGATGGCTTCACATTCGGCCTCGAGTCAGTGTTCAGCGACATCGGCCTGTACTGGCAGAACATGTTCAACCCGCGCGATGCCGGCGGCGCGCGCAACCACTCCAGCGTCGCCGATGCCACGCTGCAGGCCAACATCAAGAAGATGCTCGCCGAGACGGACACCGACGAGATCGCCAAGCAGAACTTCGAGCTCCAGAAGTACACGTCCGAGAAGATGTACTACGTGCCCGTCGTGACGCCTGTCGAGTTCGGCGCCCGCTCCAAGCGGCTGAAAGGCGCGCTCAACACCTCCGGCCCGACCACCTACGCCGTCGGCACCGAAAGCGCTCTCACTGAATGGCTCGACGCGTAGACCTCACCCCTGCCCCTCTCCCGCTAGGTCGTGCCGATCGGGAGAGGGGCGTGGGGGTGTTCAGCTAGATTCGCACCCACGACGAAGGGCGCGGCGTTAGAATCGAGCCCGCATGCGGCAGTACATCATCAAGCGTCTGATCCTCGCCGTGCCGACGCTGCTCGGCGTGTCGATCCTCGTCTTCTCGATGCTCCGTGTGCTGCCCGGCAACATCGTCCAGCAGGTCAACGGCGACA
>JANPBN010000271.1:0-3627 GCA_031430415.1 Dehalococcoidia bacterium | reverse complement strand
CCACCGCGTCGTTCGGATTCCACAGCTGAAATTCGAACGACGAGATATCTGTCGCCGGCCCGTTGTACCGAAGCACGACGTCGACATCGACCGTGCCGGCGTCGGCGGGATAGGTGCAGGTCGTCTGCACGCCAGCGAGAGCCACGTCGCAGTCGATGAGGACCTGCGACGCGGTCGTCGTCGGCGTCCCAGTTGGCGTTGACGTGGGCGTTGGCGAAGCGACGGACGAATCGAAGAAGGTAGCGGCGGGCGGCGGAAGGAGCGACCCGAGTTGGCTGATGATCGCGAGAAGCGAGAACTCGACGGCAAACCGCGCTGTCAGCGTCGCGCCGGGAGCGGCGCAGACCGACGGCCACGCGAGGTGATACACGGTTCGGGGCACGATCGTCGGTGGGTGCGTCGAAATAAGGTACGCCGGACCGGGCTCGCTCGTTACGATCGGCGCCGAACATCCCGCGGGATTTGAGGTGATGTCGTAGAGCACGAGTGCCTGCAAGGCCAGGAGGTCAACTCGGTTCGCCGGAGCGCCACTCGCATTCGTGAAGGTGACGCTGACCAGCGTCGTACCCGGCACCTGCGTCGGCGTAGACGTGGGAGTAGACGTCCACGACGGCGTGGTCGTGAGTGCGCTCGTGGGCGCGGGGCCCGAGAGCAGAGCGCCGACCAGCAGCAAGCTCGCGGCAACCAGCGCGGCGCACACGGAAAGAACGAAGCGCATGGACACTCCTTGGCGGGGTATGCGTACGTTACGCCTGTCCGGCGGGCGTGTCAATGCATCTCGCAGGACTGTGGCAGGTCCGCCATCGACGCATCGCATTTGCGCTTGCGGATCGAGTATGATCACGCCCACGAACAAGCGGTCAGGCTTCTGGGATTCAGGAGTACGAACTCGGCATGAAAGAGTACAAGACTGAACAGATCCGCAACGTCGTCCTCCTGGGGCATGGTGGCACCGGGAAGACATCGCTGGCCGAGGCAGCGCTCTTCTGCAGCGGCGCCGTCACCCGGCTGGGGAAAGTCGATGACGGGACAACGACCTCCGACTTCGAGCCCGACGAAGTCAAGCGGAAAATATCACTCAGTCTCGCCCTCATTCCGTGCGAGTGGTCCGGCCACAAGATCAACATCATCGACACGCCCGGCTACGCGGACTTCGTCGGCGAGGTGATCAGCGGCATCCGCGCCGCCGATGTTGGCGTGATCGCCGTCGACGCCGTCGCGGGCGTACAGGTGGGCACCGAGCAGGCCTGGCGCCACGCGGAGAAGGCACGTCTGCCGCGGCTCTTCTTCGTCAACCGCATGGATCGCGAGAACGCGAACTTCGACAACGTCATGGCGCAACTCCAGTCGCTGTACGGAAAGAAGGTCGCCCCGCTCACGCTGCCCATCGGCTCGCAGGACTCCTTCGCGGGCATCGTCAATCTCATCGAGATGAAGGCGTACCTCGGAGAGAAAGCGACGCCGGCCGAGATCCCGGCCGATATGGCCGCGACCGTCGCGTCGATGCGCGAGCAGATGGTCGAGGCCGTCTGCGAGGCGGACGACGATCTACTGGCGAAGTATCTTGACGGCGAGGAGCCGACCGAGGAAGAACTGACCCTCGCGATGCGCAAAGGCGTCGCGATGGGCATCCTCTGTCCCGTCTTCGCCGGATCGTCCGCGAAGGACATCGGCATCAACAAGTTTCTCGACGCGCTCGTCGCGGACTGCCCGGCCCCGTCCGAGGACGAGCCGCGTGTCGCGAAGAATTCGGCCGGCGATGTCGAGCTACCGGCCGACTCGTCCGGCCCCCTTGCGGCACAGGTGTTCAAAACCGCCGCAGATCCGTTTGTCGGACGGCTGACGTACCTGCGCGTCGTCTCAGGCACGCTGAAGGGGGACTCGCACGTCTGGAACGCCAACCACAACGCCGATGAGCGCATCGGTCAGCTGATCGTGCTGCGCGGCAAGGCGCAGGATCACGTCTCGTCGGTGGCGGCGGGCGACATCGTCGCCGTAGCGAAGCTCGGGCAGACGGTGACCGGCGATACGCTCTGCGCGAAGGAGCATCAGCTCACGTTACCGCCGTTGGAGTTCCCGCGGCCGTCGCATAACGTCGCGGTCTCGCCCAGGGGAAAGCATGACATCGACAAGCTTGGGCCCTCGCTCCACCGGATCGCCGAAGAGGATCCGACGCTCGATGTGCACCGCGACGAGACGACGGGCGAGACGATCATGTCCGGCATGGGCGACGCGCACGTCGATGTGGCGGCGGAGCGCATGAAGCGAAAGTTCGGCGTCGAGGTCGACCTCCACGCGCCACGCGTGCCGTATCGCGAGACGGTGACGGCGCGCGTCGAATCGGAGTTCATCCACAAGAAGCAGTCGGGCGGCCACGGGCAGTACGCGCGCGTAACGATCATCGTCGAGCCGAACAAGGGCGGCGGCTTCGAGTTCGTCGACAAGGTTGTCGGCGGCGCGGTGCCGCGCAACTTCATCCCGGCGGTCGAGAAGGGCGTCCACGAAGCGCTCTCCGAAGGCGCACTCGCGCACTTTCCGATGGTCGACATTCGCGTGACGCTCGTCGATGGCAAGGAACACCCGGTCGACTCATCGGAGATGGCGTTCAAGATCGCGGGGAGCCAGGCGCTCAAGCAGGGCGCGATGAAGGCGCATCCGGTGTTGCTGGAGCCGGTGATGGAGCTGAAGATCTGGGTGCCCGAGGGCCGTACCGGCGACGTGATGAGCGACCTCAACGGCAAGCGCGCCAAGGTTCACGGCATGTCGCCAGACGATGACGGCACGACGATCATCGACGCGGAGGCGCCGCTCGCTGAAGTGCTGCGATACGCCACCGACCTGCGCTCAATCACGCAGGGCCGCGGCAGCTTCGAGATGCACTTCCATCACTACGACGAAGTGCCCACGCACCTCGCATCGAAGGTCATCAGCGACGCGCAGAAGGCACAGGCAGTTCACGCCTAACGACTTGCGCCCGAGCAGGCCGGTTGCCAACACAGCACACAACGAAGAGCGGCGCCCATGCATTGGGCGCCGCTCGTTTTCGCTCTGCTGCAGCGCCTAAGCGCTAGACCTGCGCGAGGTCGGTGATCTTCCAGGCGCCGTCGACTTCTTTCCAGCGCGTCATCATCGTGCCGCCGCCGGATTCCGCGTCGACGACGAGGTGGACGACCTGCTCGCCGCCCTCCTCGCCTTGCTTCTCGGCGCGTATGTCGGTAATGCCGACCGGCGTCGCCGAACCTGCCATCGACATCGCCTTCCCCATCGCCTCGGGTGTCAGTGTCGCCATCAACGTGCCGAGGTCCATGACCTTGATCGCGTTGATGTATCCGTCAACCGCTTCGTCGAGTGTGGGCATGCTTGGGCTCTCCTGACTACGGCGCTGCGATCTCCACGATCTTCCAGACGCCATCGACCTGGCGGACGGTCTCGCGCATGGTGCCCACCTTGCCGCCGTCGCCGGTGTATGTCACATCGAAGATGTATTCGTCGCCGCTCTGCGAAACCGGCACAACGCTGTTGCCGGTGGCGGGGTTCGGCAGCGAACCCATCATGGGCATCATGCTCTGCATGGCGGCAGGTGTGAGATCGGCCATGATCTCGCCGATCTTGCCGGCGACGGCGCCA
>JANPBN010000270.1:0-4619 GCA_031430415.1 Dehalococcoidia bacterium | reverse complement strand
GGCTCCACCTCCACCACACGTGAGACCTGTGATTCGCCACCAAACTGCGCCTTAAGTTGACGCAGTGCTGCGATCAGTTGCGCCCGCCGCCGCGCCTGCTCGGCGAAGAGGAGGCTGCGTTGGTTTCCGGTCTCGCCCGTCAGGCCGATACATTCCAGCGTCATCTCCTCGACGGGGCCGGTGACCTGCAGCGATTCGATGAGCTTCTTCAGGATGTACATGATCTGCTGCTCGTCACCCGTGGGTTCACGGAGTGTCAGCGTGCGTTCCCAGCTACCACTTCCAAGCAGCCGCAAGCGCAGCCGTAACTGGCGCACCAGCCGGTAGCGCATCGATCGATGCGCGAGCAGGCGACCGGTGAGCTGGCGCGCGGCAATGCACATCGCGCCGGTGTGTACGGTCGGTGCAGGCATGGTGAGTGTGGCTACGACGGGCTCGAAGCGTTCGCGTGGCCGAAACGGCGTGCGATCGATGCCATGTGCCAGCTCCCAGAGTCGGCGGCCATCGCGGCCGAACTGTGCCTGCGCTGCACCGATGGGGAGTGCAGCGACCGCGGCGAGCGAACGCAGGCCGTAGGTGCCGAGTTTGCGGTGCACTTCGTATGGCAGCGACAGAAATGACGTGCTGAGCGGTGCGACGAACTCTTGTTCATGTCCGGCAGGGACGATGAGCACCTCGCCGGCGGCGCTGACGGTGGCAGCGCACCAGGCGATGAACTTGCCCTCGCCGGCGCCGGCACTTGCATCGATCCCCGTGCGTTCGCGCACGGCGCTCACAAGGCGCGCGGCCGCCTCGGACTGCGCGACGGCACCGGCATGAGGATCGATGGCGGCGAACGCTGTGCCATCGCCGCCGGGCTCGACGAGCGGTTCGGCATCCTCGGCTGCATCGAGGAGCGCATCGGACAAGCGGGCGTAGTAGACCGGGTCGGGCGGGAGCAGTAGCAAGTCGGGCAAGATCGTCCGTGCGTCGCGTAGCGGCATGCCGGTGCGGACGCCGGCGGCCGTTGCTTCGGGTGAGCAATCGACTACATGGTTGGCGCCGGGCGCCAGATCTCCGATGGCGACAGCGCGGCCACGTAGTTCCGGGGCACGAGCGCGTTCAAGGGCCATGCGGAAGTTCGGGATGGTGATGCAGGCAAGGCGCATGTGGGCGCTCCGTCATCCGGGTGTGTGTCCGTTCCAGTTCCGACGAATGCCTGCCAGCTTCGCCGGAGGTAGAGGAGTAGTATAGAACAAACGTCCTATTAATCAAGTAGGAGCCAAAGGGAGGTTACGCGCGCTACGCGAGGTCAAGCGCCCATGTATCGCCCACTTCGGCGCTGCCGTTGTGTCCGCCGAAGACGAACAGCGAGTTGCCGGCGATCGCGGCGTCTGCGCTGTAACGGGCGGGCGGAGGCGATGAGGCTTCGAGCTTCGACCAGGCGCTGGCGGCGAGATCGTACGTCCAGCTATCGGCAGAGGGGCCATCGGGCGTGTTGCCGCCGAAGATGTACCAGCGGTCGCCCGTGGCGTTGAGGGTCGCACCAAACAGGTTGCGGGCTCCGGGGTTCAGGGCGGGCTTCTGCTCTGCCCACGCGCCGTCGGTGGTGTCCAGTGACCACTGGTCGCCGAGGAAGGGGGTGTCATCGGTCTGACCCCCGTACAGCAACATTTGCTGGTTCGATGGCTGCCAAAGACAACGTGTGAGGCAGCGTTTCACGGGCACGGCGCCGTCCGTTGCGATCGTGATCCAGCGATTCGATGCCAAGTCAAATATCCAGGTGTCGTCGAAACGGCCGCGGTCTGTGAACCCGTGCGAGATGAGGATGCGATTCTCGGCTTCATCGTGGGCGCCGCCGGCTCCGTATCGTACTTCGGGCTTGTTGGACGAGGTGCCGCCGATGTCTGTCCATGCGGAGGTGGCCGGATCGAACGCCCAGACGTCATCGAAGAACGTGCTGCCGTCCTGCTGACCAAGTGCGATGACCAGTCGCTTGTTCACGCGGTCATAGAACGCGTTGTGGCCGAAGCGTTCCGCCGGAGACGCGCCTGATGTGGCGACGAGGCTCCATGAGGAGGCGTTGGGATCGAAAATCCAGAGATCATTCGACGCGACTCCCCGGGCGCGGCCACCAAACAGGTAGATGCGGCCGTCCTCGGGATTGAGGGTCATGCTGTGATCGCGCCGAGCCGTGGGGCCAGTGATGTCGAGTTTGCGCCAGATGAGGGACGCAGCAGAGGTGGCCGCAGGTGACGCGGTTGCTTGTGGTGGAGGTGTGATCGCCGGGCCCGTGCGCGTCGCGGTGGGCGTAGGGGCGGCATCGTCGCCGCAGCCCACGAGTATGAATGCACCTGTACCGGCGACCCCGGTTAATGCTCCACGAAGGAGGGTGCGGCGGGTGATCTGTCGTTCAAATTGCCCGTTCATACCGCTCCTCTGTCGTCGCGGGAATCCAGTGCTTCTAATACGTCACAGAATACTCATTCGATCCATGTGCTAGCGCGTATCTGTTCCCGGAAAGACGGCAGACTCCATTGTGGGCCAATGCGCCGCCTCCACTCCTGTCGCCTCCGAACGGATGCCTTTGCGGCGCAGCGTACCATCGGCGATGCGCGACTCGGGATCTTGTACGCGATATGGGGCTGGCCTATAGTGAAGCCGCGCACAAAGTGCCAGCTCAGGGTAGGGTCATGCTCGACAACGAAGCCACACTCGAGATTCAGCACCTCGTCAGCGAGTTCAAGCCGGGCGACGGCGACCTCATGGCTGCCCTTCACAAGGTGCAGCATCACTACGGATATGTGCCGAAGATGGCGATGGGCGTCGTGGCACGGCAGCTGCGCTTGAGCGAGGCACGCGTGTACGGCGCAACGACGTTCTACAGTGAATTTCGCCTGATTCCGCCGCCCGAGACGCTCATCGGCTGGTGCAGCGGGCCGGCATGCCGCATCAAGGGTGGGGAACATCTCCGCAAGATCCTGGAGGCGGAGCTCGGGATCGCGATGGGCGAGAATACAGATGGTGACCGCATCGGACTGCACCTCGCGCAATGCAACGGCACCTGTGAGCAGGCGCCGCAGATCTGGATCAACGGCCGCGTTGCAGGGCCGCTGACGGCGGCCGACACCGTCCACCTCTTCCGCGAACTCAAGACCAAGGCGCAATAGATGGCCACACTCGACGAGATGCGCGCATCGGCGGAGGCGGCGTGGTCCATGGCGATCGAGCCAACGAGACCTTTGTTCGTCGTCTCGATCAACACGTCATCGATTGCCGCTGGGGCGAATGAGACGCTCGCGGCGTTGCGCGCGCTCGCCGGAGGCGGCGCCGGTTTCGATGTCGCGACGACGGGCGACACAGGACTCTCGTTCGCCGAACCCGTCGTGGAGGTGCGCCGGCCCGGCGCAGTCGCCGTGATGTACGGGCACGTAACCGCGGATCGTGTCGAGGCATTCGCCTCGGAGGCTGTTGCCGGGGTTGCTCATGATCTCGTGATTGGCGCGGCCGGTCCGGCTGCGAACGGCGTCCCGTCGCTTACGGACCTCGACTGGATGAAGATCCAGGTGCGCTGGATGATGCAGAACTGTGGCGTCATCGATCCCGACAACATCGACCACTACATCGCGCGCGGCGGATACCGGACGTTCCTCGATTCGGCGGCGCTTGACCGTGATGAACTCATCAAGGAAGTGACCGGGTCGACGTTGCGCGGTCACTCAGGATCGTTCTTCTCGACCGGCACCAAGTGGAAGTTCCTCAAGGACGCGCGAGCGGAACCGAAGTATCTCGTCTGTAACGCGGACGAGGGTGATCCGGGCGCGTGGGTGAACCGCGTGCTGATGGAGAGCGACCCGCACCTCATCCTGGAGGGCATGCTGATCGCGGCCTACGCGACCGGCGCCACATACGGCTGGATCTATTTGCGCGACGAGTATCCGTTGGCCGTCGAGCGGATGAACCGTGCGATTGCGCAGTGCCGTGAGCGAGGCATCCTCGGTGGCAACGCGCTGGGCACGGGCGTCAACTTCGACGCCGAAGTCGTGCGCGGGGCCGGAGCGTACGTGTGCGGTGATGAGACCGGACTCATGTCGTCGATCAACGACGGCCGCGGCATGCCGCGCATCAAGCCGCCGTTTCCAGCGCAGCAAGGGGTGCTGGAGAAGCCAACAAACGTCAACAACGTCGAGACGTACGCTGCGGCCGCGACGCTGCTCCGCCTGGGCGCCGAAACCTATAGCAGCGTCGGTACCGAGGCCAACCGCGGCACTAAACTCTTCACGGTGCTGGGCGCCGTCGCCAGGACGGGTTGTCTCGAGGTTCCGTGGGGCACGACCGTTGCAGAACTGCTCGCTGCGGTGGGTGGCATCGCCGGCGGGCGGACGTTCAAGGCGATGCAACAAGGCGGCCCTCTTGGAGGCTTGCTGCCGGGTGCGATGGCCGGGGAGATGTCACTGGAACCCGATCCGTTCCGCGCGATCGGTGTCGGCATGGGCGGTGGTGGCATCCTCTTTCTGGACGAGACGGCCTGTACGATTGATCTGAACAACATGACGACGTGGTTCCTCGAGGACGAGTCGTGCGGCCGTTGTACGACCTGCCGCGGGGGTAACCAGCGCATGCTCGAGATCATTCGGCGC
>JANPBN010000269.1:0-3530 GCA_031430415.1 Dehalococcoidia bacterium | reverse complement strand
ATCATTGTCATTCGCTCGATCGACGAATTTCGCATCTGGAGGCGGGACATCGCGGGCAGCGTCGGTCTGGTGCCGACGATGGGCTACCTGCACCAGGGGCACATGTCGCTCGTGCGCGAGTCCCGCCGCCTCGACGATGTGACCGTGGCGTCGATCTTCGTCAACCCGGCGCAGTTCGCGCCGAGCGAGGACCTCTCGCGCTATCCGCGCGACGAGGCGCGCGATCTGCGGCTGCTCGATGACGCGGGCGTCGCCGTCGTGTTCGCTCCGTCCGTCGAGGAGATGTATCCCGTCGGATACGACACCTACGTCGCCGTCGAGCATCTGACCCAGCCGCTGGAGGGCGCGAGCCGCCCGACGCACTTTCTTGGCGTGACGACGATCGTGCTCAAGCTGATCAACATCGTCCAGCCGGGCCGCGCGTACTTTGGACAGAAGGACGCGCAACAACTCGCAGTGGTACGGCGCATGGTGCGCGACCTCGACGTTCCCGTCGATATCGTCGCGATGCCGATCGTGCGGGAGGATGACGGCGTGGCGATGAGCAGTCGCAACGTCTACCTGACCGACGAGCAGCGCGCCGCTGCTCGCGTGCTGAATCGCGCCGTCTCGCTTGCCGAGCGCCTGTTCAACGCATCGGAGCGCGATGCACGGCGCATCCGTGCGGCAATGGCCGAAGCGATCACCGCGGAACCGCTCGCCGAGGTCGACTACATCAGCATTGCGGATGCTGAGACGCTGGCGGAGGTTGACCTGATCGACCGCACGGTGCTGGTATCGCTTGCCGTGCGCTTCGGTGCAACGCGACTGCTCGATAACACGGTGCTCCGGACGGGGTCGCCCGGGATGTGGCCGCGGGCGGACGGCCCCTGATAGAATGCTGCGGGCGGCAAGGGTCTTGGCGGCCGCCCTGCACTGGCCACTGTCCTGCGACATAAGAGGGAGACGCAGAAGCTATGTCCGGCCACTCAAAATGGTCCACGATCAAGCGCCAGAAGGGCGCGGCCGATGCTCAGCGCGGACAGCTGTTCACCAAACTCTCGAAAGAGATCATTCTTGCCGCGAAGTCGGGTGGCGGCGACCCGACCGCGAACCTGCGCCTGCGGCTGGCGGTGCAGAAGGCCCGCGAGGCGAACATGCCCGCGGACAACATCAAGCGCGCGATCGAACGCGCGACGGGCGGCGGCGAAGGCAGCGACCTGCAGGAGATTGTGTACGAAGGCTTTGGGCCGGCCGGCACGGCGGTCATTGTCGAGGTCGCCACCGCCAATCGAAACCGCACTGTCGCTGAGGTACGGAACGTCTTCTCCCGCGCAGGCGGTAACCTCGGTGAGTCCGGGTCCGTGGCGTGGAACTTCGAGTCGCGCGGCGTGATCTCGATCACGCCCAACGGCAAAGACGCGGACGAGGTGGCGCTCTACGCCATCGATGCCGGCGCGGAAGATGTACAGGTGGGATCCGACTCCATCGAGGTCTACACGCAGCCGACCGACCTCGAATCCGTGAGGAAGGCGCTCGAGGATCAGGGGCTGGCGATCGCGAACGCCGAGACGGCGTATGTCGCGAAGACCACCGTCCAGCTCGACCAGAAGGACGCGATCTCGGCCCTGCGGCTTGTCGAGAAGCTGGAGTCGCTTGACGACGTCCAGAAGGTGTACTTCAACGCCGAGTTCAGCGACGACGTCCTCGCCGCGTACACGAGCTGACGTGCCTGGCACCCTCATCCTTGGCATCGACCCGGGCACGCGCGTGACGGGATGGGGCGTCATTGTGCTCGATCCCGCCGGGCCCCGCGCCCTCGCCTGGGATGTGATCGCTCCGGGCGCGAAGCTGCCCATCGAGCAGCGCCTGGCCGACATTTTCCTCGGTCTCCGGAATGTCATCGCTCAGTATTCTCCCGCCGTTGTGGCGCTCGAGGATCCGTTCGTCGGGGCGAACGTGCGGTCGGCGCTGGCCATCGGCGAGGCGCGGACCGCGGCCATGCTCGCGGCGACGCTTGTGGGAGTCCCTATCCGGCACTACGCCCCGGCGCGTGTGAAACAGGTCGTCGCCGGGAACGGGCGCGGGGACAAGGCACAGGTTCGGGAGATGCTTCGGCTGCAACTCGGCCTCGAGGCCGCGCCGGACGACCTGAACGCTTCCGACGCGCTGGCCGTGGCGCTTTGTCACGCTTCCGCGCACGAGGCAGAACGGCTCATCGCTGCCGCCAACGGCTGATCGGGGAACGGGCGTTTCACGGGCAATCGCCTGTTTTTCAGGATTCTCCACTCTGACGGGTAACGCGCCGTCAAGTTCGCCGTTCTATTTGAGGACGGAGACAGAGAAGAAGCCCGAGGAATGCGAACATGACCCTCCACCCCGCCACGAACCCCACCCGCGCCATGACCTTGCTGATGCTGGCCTTTTTCGGTGGCGTTGCTCTCTGGCTGTTCCAGCCCTGGGGTAGCCAATCGACGGACTGGAACGGCGCCGGTAACGCCGCACTCCCGCCCTCCCTGCGTGTCGCCGGCGATGTCACCGTGACGACTGACGGTGACGCCGTGACCCGGCTCGAAGTGCCGTTGGCGCTTCGCGGCGAGGACGGCATCGCCCTGACGGAGGACGGCCGGCTCCGGGCCGAGACGCTGCTTGGCGAGGGCGCTTCCGCAGCGATCCCGGCGATCTACACGGTGACCTGGCAGCAGAGCGATGGTGACGAGGTCCTGGAGCCGGGCGAGCAAGCGCTGGTCACGGTCGACCTGCCGGCGCGATCGGGCATCCACCCCGGCAATCCGCTCGCACTCGTGCTCAAGCCGGTCAATGGGAGTTCCCTCCGTATCGAGGATGTCCTGAACTAGCGCTACACGACGGAAACGCACGAGCGGCGGGACGGAGCATATCCGTCCCGTTGCTGCGTTTACGCTCGGCCCGTGTGCCGAAGGTACAGCAGCAGCGACGCGATGGTCTTCGCGTCGCAGATCTCGCCCGACGCGATGAGCGCCAGCGCTTCATCGAGCGTGACCTGTTCGAGGCGCAGATCTTCGTCCTCGTCGGCGTCGAGTGGATCCTCGGACAGATCGCTCGCGGCGAAGATGTATTGATATTCGTCGGAGTAGCCCGGCGCGAGGAAGAAGCCGCCGATCTGCTCGATTGTGCCC
Source organism: Dehalococcoidia bacterium (assembly GCA_031430415.1). Classification (GTDB taxonomy): domain Bacteria; phylum Chloroflexota; class Dehalococcoidia; order DSTF01; family JACRBR01; genus JANPBN01. The sequence goes on along the minus strand of JANPBN010000269.1, from coordinate 393 downwards.
CGGTAGCCCGTCTCCTCGCGCAGCTCGCGCAGGGCGGCATCCGCCGGAATCGTGTCGCGCTCGTCGATGCCTCCGGCGGGCAGTTCGAGGAGCCAGCGGCCGGTCGGGTGCCTGTACTGGCGCACCATCAGCACCCTGCCGTCGTCGGCGACGGGCACGAGGACGACAGCTTCGCCGTATTCGACGACGACGCGATTGTAGCTGGCGCCGGCGGCGTCACGCAGCGCATCGACGCGCAGCCCGAGGATCGGGCTGTCGAAGACGTGTTCGGTGCCCGTCACCTGTGGGATGTCCATCGTCTCTCCTCCGAGCCCGCTCGGCTATGGGCCGTTGACCGGCCGGACCATCGCAATTTCGTTGCAGCCCGGGAACTTCGGGCAGCGGTAGCACACG
>JANPBN010000268.1:0-5683 GCA_031430415.1 Dehalococcoidia bacterium | reverse complement strand
GCCAGCGCGATGCGCATCTGCCAGCCGCCCGAGAAGTCGCCGCAGAGCTTGTCGCGGTCCGTCGGCTTGAAGCCCAGGCCATCGAGCACCCTGCCGATGCGCTGGTCGATGCGGTAGCCGTCGAGCGCCTCGAACTCCTCGAAGAGGCGGCCCTGCTCCTCGATCAGCGCGTCGAGGCCGCCCTTGCCGGCTTCGATGCGGTTGGCGACCTCGTGGAGCCTTCGGTCGATGGCGCGCGCCTCCGGGAAGGCCGTCCACATCTCCTCGGCGAGGGTGGCGGTGGCGTCGTGGCCGGCCTCCTGGCGAAGAAAGCCGAGCGTGCCGTTGCGATGGCCGATGCGGCCGCGATCCGGCTTCTCGTCGGCCGCCAGCAGCTTCAGGAGCGTCGACTTGCCGGCCCCGTTCGGCCCGACGAGCCCCACCCGCTCCCGGTCGCCGACGATGAACGTGGCGCCGTCGAGCACATCGACCGTGCCAAATGATTTCTCTACGTCTTCCGCGAATAGCATGCAGACAGGGTAGCAGGGAGGTTGGAGGCAGGATGCGAGATGCGAGATGCGGGAAGTGCGAGGCGGGATACTAAGGAGGCGCGACGACCGATCTTGCTTCGGGCAGAACCACCGCGGATCCGAACGTGCGTCTTGACATTTCCGCACGGACGTTCTATTGTCGGAGGGCAGTTCCCACTTGCCGAAGCGGCTATCCGACGCGAGTGGGATCATTCCGTGGGGGCGCTTGACCTGTTATAACTTCTCCGGCAATCCAACCGGCGTAGTATGCAGCAGTGACGGCGCTCGCGTCTGCCTGACCTCCTCAGCCACCACAACCCAGAGGCGGGCACGGGCGTCGTCGCGTTACCAGGAGATCCCCGTGAAGGTCGTATTTCTCGAAGACGTGCCCGGAACCGCCCGTATCGGCGACATCAAGGAAGTGAAGCCCGGCTTCGCGCGCAACTATCTGCTGCCGCGCCGCCTCGCCGCTCCCGCCACCGTTTCGGTCGTCAAGTCGGCCGAGCAGCGGGCGAAGCGCGAGATGCGTCTGCAGGATGCGCGGGACGCCGACGCCCGGATCATCGGCGAGCGCCTGGAAGCGATGACGTTCACGATGACCGTCCGCGCCGGCTCCACCGGCAAGCTCTTCGGCTCCGTCGGCACGGCAGACATCGCCGAAAAGGTGGCCGAGGCCGTCAAGGGCGAATTCGACCGCCACAACGTGCAACTGCCGGATCCGATCAAGGACCTCGGCGACTATCAGGTGCCCGTGAAGCTGACCCGAAACGTCATCGCGACGCTGCAGGTCAGCGTCGTCGGCGAAGACGGCACCACCGGCGCCGACATCCGCGCGCGGAGCGAGGCGCCGGCCGCATCGGCCGAGGTCGAGGCTGCCGCAGCTGACGCCGACGACGAGACGGACGACGCCGACGAAGAAGACGACGAGGCTGCCGACGACGAGTAGGTAAGCCGCCGCCTGGCCCATCGGCCCGGCATCGCGCGCCTCCGTCGTCGCGGCATCCAAAATTGGATCCGTAGACGCATGGAGGCGCGTTCGCATGCCCGTCGCCGTTGATTACGAACTGTCCCTCCGCGAGGCCGAGAAGGCGCTCGCCAGCGCGCAGACCGCCGCTGACATCCGCATGGTCTGGCAGAAATACAACGCCGCCCTCGGCCACCGCACGCTCGGGCGGCTGCTGCTCGGCGCCAGCGCGGCGACACTCATCGCCAAGCGCGACGCGGCGGAGGACTGACACATGGTCATGGCAGACAAGCTCCCTCCGTTCGATGTCGAGGCGGAAGAGGCGGTCATCGCCGCGCTGCTCGTTGACGAAGAGGCGATGGGGCGCGTCGAAGGCATCGTCGCGGCCGAAGACTTCTACCGCGACTCCAACCGCTGGGCGTTCGAGGCGGCGGTCGAGCTGTTCTCGCGCAGCGAGTCGATCAACCAGGTCACGCTTGCACACGAACTTTCGCGCCGCGGCAAACTCGATGACGTCGGCGGCCTGCCGTACCTCTCGCGCGTGGTGGCCGATCTCGCGACGCCGATCGGTGTCGAGCACTACGCCGGCATCGTCAAGCGCGACGCCACGTACCGGATGATGATCACCGCCGGCTCGCAGATCGTGCAGATGGCGTACCGAGGCGGCCCCGATCTCGATGGCTCGATCGCGCAGGCGGAGAACCTTGTGATGACGCTGCGGCAGGCGCAGCGCATGAGCGACCTGGTGCCGCTGCGCACGTTGCTCGACACATTTTGGGAGACGCCGGGCATCGATTCGCCCTTCGCCGGAGTGATCGGATCGATCCGTACCGGCTTCATGGACCTCGACACGCTGCTGGGCGGCTTTCATCGCTCGGACCTTCTGATCTGTGCCGCGCGGCCCAGCGTGGGCAAGTCGGCACTGTTGCTGAACTTCGCGCGAAACGCGGCGGTGGGACAGAACGCGCGTGTAGCTATCTTCACGATCGAGATGGCGGGCGACCAACTCGCGCAACGCCTCCTTGCCGCGGAGTCGGGCATCGATGCCGGTCGCCTGCGACTCGGCCAGATGAGCGACCTCGAGGAGCGCCGCGCGATGCAGGCAACGGCGGAACTCGCCGCGCTCGACATCTACATCGACGACTCATCCGTCGTCACGGTGCCGCAGCTCCACACGAAGCTGCGGCGGCTCACGCAGCAACTCGGTGGCCTCGATCTCGTCATCATCGACTACCTGCAGCTCATGCAGGGCAGTGGTCGCTCGCGCGACAATCGCGTCCAGGAGGTGAGCGAGATATCCCGCGGCCTGAAGATCCTGGCGCGCGAACTCGATGTGCCCATCATCGCCGCCGCGCAGCTCTCGCGAGCGCCGGAGATGCGCCAACCGCACATCCCGATGCTCTCGGACCTGCGCGAGTCGGGAAGCATCGAGCAGGACGCCGATGTCGTGATGTTCATCTATCGCGAGGACGTGTACGTGACGCGCGACGACTGGGAATCGCGCAATCCGATCGATCCGTATCCGGAGGGCATCACCAAGCTGATCGTCGCGAAGCACCGGAACGGGCCGACGGGCGTGGTGCATCTGCGCTTTCGGAACAACCTGTCGCGATTCGAGGACCTGATGGTGATCGAAGAGGAGACGGCGTGACCTTCGCCGGTTTCCCCGCGCGGTCGCAGGCGACGGCCATCCCCAACGTCTTCTTCAGCGACGTGCTGCCGGGACTCGCCGCCGATCCAGTCGCCGTCGGCGTCGCGCTCTACGCGTTCACGGAGCTCATGCGGACGCGCGGCTACCCGCGCTATCTCGAAGGCGATGCGCTGGCGGCGGATCCGTCGCTGGCGGCGTATCTCGCGGCGGCCGGGAGCGACGCGACATGCATCGAGGCCGCGCTGGCGCGCGTGTGCGAGTCTGGCATGTTGCTGTCTCTGACGGTCGAGCGCGACGGCACGCAGCGTACGCTGTACTTTCTGAACGCTCCGGCGGACCGTCGCGGCCTTGAGGCGGTACGTCGCGGCGCCGTCGACCTCGGCCGCGCAGTGCCGCCGGCGTTAGCGGCTGCCGGGGCGCCGGGAGCGGCAGGGGCGGCCGTGTTCGCGCTCTATGAGGCGCTCATCGGCACCATGTCGCCTCTGATCGCCGATGAACTGGCCGAGGCTGAGCGGCTGTATCCGGTGGAATGGCTGGAGGCGGCATTCCGCGAAGCGGCCGCGCAGAATGCCCGCAGCTGGCGCTACGTGTCGAAGATTTTGGAACGATGGGCAGTCGAGGGGCGAGACCATGCGAAGACTGAACGAGATCCTGGCGCAGAAAGCCGCTATCTCTCCGGAAAGTACGGCGCCATCGTTCGCCGCCGTCTCGAATCCTGATGGCGGGCTGTGTCCGCTCTGCCGAGGCGCCCGTTTCGTACGCCGCAACGTGCCCGCTGACCACGCGGACTTCGGCGTCGCCGTGCCGTGCAAGTGCGCGCTCGACGAGAGCGAGTCGAAGCGCGGCGACCGTCTCGCGGCGTACGCGCAGATCGGTCCCCTGGCGCGCCTGACGTTCGCGAATCTCATCGAACGCGGCCGCAGCGCGCATCCGCGTGATCAGGAGCAATACAAGCGCTGCGTCGAGGACGCCCGCGCCTTCGCCGACGCACCGGACGGCTGGCTGATGCTCTCGGGCGCGAGCGGCTGCGGCAAGACGCACATCGCCGCTGCGATCGTCAACCGGCTCCTGGAGCGTGGCGAACCGGTGCTCTTCGTCGTCCTCCCCGACCTGCTCGATCATCTCCGCGCCGCATATCAGCCGGGCGCCGAGATCGGCTACGACGATCTGTTCGAGCGTGTGCGCAATGCGCCGGTGCTCGTCCTCGACGACCTCGGCACCCAGGCGCAGACGCCGTGGGCGCGCGAGAAGCTGTTCCAGCTGATCAACCATCGCTTCAACTCGCGGCTGCCCACCGTCGTGACGACCAACCTCCATCCCGACGAGATCGACGACCGTCTGCGCACACGCCTGACCGATGCCGCCATCGCGCGCGTCTACGTGCTCGAGGCCCGCCGGCCGTCCGAGATCTCGGCGCTGGACGTGCTGGACCATCCGCTGATCCGCGAGATGACCTTCGACCGGTTCGATGTGCGCGCGATCCACCTGGCGCCGGATGATCGGAGGCTCGTCGAGAATGCACACAGGCAGGCGTTGTCATTTGCTGAGTCGCCGGACGGCTGGCTGCTCTTCATGGGCCCGCACGGCGCCGGAAAGACGCATCTCGCCGCGGCGATCGCGAACTATCGCCGCCAGCGCGGGGAGAGCCCGACGTTCGTTGTCGTGCCGGACCTGCTCGACTATCTTCGGCGCGGCTTTACGGCGGAGGAGTCGCGTGGCTCGTGGGGCGCCTTTGACGAGATGAAGCAGGCGCCGCTGCTCATCCTCGACGACCTCGATACGCAGACGAACATCCCATGGGTACGGGACAAGCTCTTCCAGCTGCTGAACTACCGCCACACGGCGCGGCTGCCCACCGTCATCACGACGGCGCTGTCGCTCGATGACCTCGGCGATCGGCTGGCGTCCCGGCTCGTGGATCACGCCGTCTGCAGCATCATCGTCCTCGGTGAACCGCAGCGCTCGGACGCACCGCCGGCGCGAGCGACGCGGAAGGGCGTGGGACGGAAGCGGTGAGGGACAACAAACGGCAAAGAACAAACAGCAGACGGACTTCTGGTGTTGTTCCGATTGCTGACAGTGCAAGCTCTTGAAGTCTTGGGCGAAGAACCGAGGGTTGCGATGAAACGAGCCCTCGTCCTCGGTGGTGGTGGAAGTGTCGGCGTGGCGTGGGAGATCGGGCTGCTGTCCGGGCTGATGGACGGTGGCGTCGACGCTCGTGCCGCTGACCTGATCGTAGGTACGTCCGCGGGCTCGTTCGTCGGCGCGAGCATCGCGCGCGGCACGGATCCACGCGAGCTGCTGGGGCGACAGCGCGAGGCTGTGGCACCCGACAGCGCGGCTCAGCGTCCACCGCCGGACATGGCATCCATCTCAGCGATCTGGACGATGATGGCCGACGGCCAGCCGATGACGCCCGAGCGCCGTCAGCGCATTGGGGGGCTGTCGGTTGCGGCGAAGACGATCTCCGAAGACCTCTGGCTCGAAGGCTTTCGTGCCGGTGTCGTTCCGGGCTGGCCGGAGAAGCCACTGCTCGTCTGTGCGGTCGATTGCGCGACC
>JANPBN010000267.1:0-15129 GCA_031430415.1 Dehalococcoidia bacterium | reverse complement strand
GGCGGCAACGCTCGCCGCCATCGCGCGGGAGTTCGCCGCACCCATCCTGATCGTCGTGCCGCGGCCACAGATCGCCGAGGCCCTCGCCGACGAACTCGCGGCGTGGCTCGGCCCTACGGCCGGTGCCCGTGTCATGCTCTTTACTGAACGTGAGGCTCTCCCGTATGAGCGCCTCACCCCCGACCCCGACGATATCCGCCGCCGCCTCGACGTGCTCCAGGCCGTCGCCGCGAAGCAGTTCCCCGATGGTGCGCCGATTATCGTCGCATCCGCTGCGGCTGTCGCTCAGCGCACGCTGACGCCGGACGAACAGCGCCGTGCCACGATCACCGTCTCGCGTGGCGCCACAACGAGGCAGAACTCCCTGCTGCGCGCGCTCGACGCTGCCGGATACACCATCGAGCCGCAGGTTTCGGCGCCGGGCGAGGCGTCGCGCCGTGGCGGCATCGTTGACATCTGGCCACCCGCCGAACCGCAGCCGCTCCGCATCGAGCTGCTCGGCGACGAGGTCGAGAGCATCCGATCCTTCGATCCTGCGACCCAGCGTTCGACCGGCATGCGCGACAGCGTCCGCATTGGCGCCGGGCGCGAACTGATGCCCGAGCGCGACCGGATGGCGGCGCTCGCCGAGCTGTTGCAGGTGCACGACCTCCGCGGAGACGCGCGCGACCGGGTCGAGGACGAAGTCGCTGCACTACGCGAAGGCCGCGAGTTCGATGGACTCGCCTACTTCACGCCGTTCCTCGCGCAGGGCACACTGCTCGATCATCTTCCAAAGTCAGCGCTCGTCGTCATCGACGAACCGGCGGATGTTGCGGCCGTGCAGCGCGAGCGCGACACGCAGGCGGATGACGCACGCCGCGACCTCGAGCTGCGCGGCGAACTGCCCCATGGCATGCCGCCGCCTCACGTGTACTGGCCGCAGCTCGATGAAACGATCGGCGCGCTGCCGCATCGAGTCGCGCTGTCCCGCTGGGCGACCGGCGACGCCGAAGCGGGCGACCCCGAGGGTGCGGTGCGCCTGCCGTTCGGTCCGGTCGCCGGATACGGTGGGCGGCTGCGCGTCCTGGCCGAAGAGTTGACGAAGACGCTTCGCGATGGGCAGCGGGTCGTCATCGCGTCGACGCAAGGTCGCCGCCTCGGTGAGTTGCTGGAGGAGCACGATGTCTTCGCCAACGTCACGCAGCAGGCGGATGCGCCGACACTCGGCCGCGGCGCGCTGACGATCGTCGATGGCTCGCTGCCTCACGGCTGGACCGTCGGCGATGAGGGCGCAGGCCTGACCGTGCTTACCGATGCCGAGGTCTTCGGGTTCACGAAGCAGCGGCGGGCGCCACCGCGGCGCGGCGCATCGCGCGAGGCATTTCTCGCCCAGCTCGTGCCCGGCGAATTCGTCGTTCACATCGAGCACGGCATCGCGAAGTTCGTCGGCCTCATCCGTCGTGACTCCGACGGACAGGATCGCGAGTACCTCGAACTGCACTACGCCGATGGCGACCGCCTGTTCGTGCCGAGCGAGCAGGTCGACCGCATCAGCCGCTACGTTGGTCCCGGTGAACATCGTCCCTCGCTGACGAAACTTGGTTCGCAGGAGTGGCCGCGCGCGAAGGCACGCGTCCGCCGTGCCGTGCAGGTTCTTGCCGGCGAGTTGTTGCAGCTCTACGCGAATCGTGAGGTCGCGGAAGGGCACGCGTTTTCGCCCGACGCCGCCTGGCAGGCCGAACTCGAAGCATCGTTCCCGTACGTCGAGACAGCCGACCAGGTCTCCGTGATCGCCGATGTGAAGCGCGACATGGAGAATCTGCGCCCAATGGACCGCCTCGTCTGCGGCGATGTCGGATACGGCAAGACGGAGATCGCTGTGCGTGCCGCGTTCAAGGCCGTCATGGACGGCATGCAAGTCGCCGTCCTTGTGCCGACGACCGTCCTCGCCCAGCAACACTTCACGACATTTCGCCAGCGCTTGGCCGGCTTCCCCGTGAAGATCGAGATGATGTCGCGCTTTCGGAGCGACCGCGATCTACGTCGCATCGCGGCGGACGCCGCGGCCGGCAACGTCGACATCGTCATAGGAACGCATCGCTTGCTCCAGAAGGATGTGGCGTTCAAGAACGTCGGCCTCGTCATCATCGATGAGGAGCAGCGGTTCGGCGTCACGCACAAGGAGCGGCTGAAGCAAATGCGCAGCCAGGTCGATGTGTTGACGCTTACCGCGACGCCCATCCCGCGCACGCTCAACATGGCGCTCACGGGCATCCGCGATATGTCGACGATCGAGACGCCTCCCGAGGAGCGGTTGCCCATCAAGACGTACGTGACGGAGTTCGACGAACATCTCGTCCGCGAAGCGATCACGCGCGAGATGGAGCGCGGTGGCCAGGTCTACTTCGTCCACAACCGAGTCCACAACATCGAACTGACGGCGCGGAAGCTCCGCGAGGTCGTTCCCGAAGCGACGATACTCATCGGCCACGGCCAGATGCCGGAGGACACGCTCGAGCAGGTGATGGTCGATTTCGCCGAAGGCAAGGCCGATGTGCTCGTCTGCACCACGATCATCGAGTCGGGGCTCGATATCCCGAACGTCAACACCATCGTCATCAACAACGCGGACAAGTTCGGTCTCGCCCAGCTCTATCAGCTGCGTGGACGCGTCGGGCGCAGCGCCGCGCGCGCGTACGCATACCTGCTCTACGAGAAGCACCGTCCGCTGTCCGAGGTCGCTCAGCGCCGCTTGCAGGCCATCTTCGAAGCGACAGAGTTGGGCGCCGGCTTCCAGATCGCCCTGCACGACCTGGAGATCCGCGGCGCCGGGAACCTCCTTGGCGCCGAGCAGAGCGGCCAGATCGGCGCCGTCGGCTTCGAGCTGTACGTGCGACTGCTGGCCGACGCCGTCGAGGGCCTGAAGGCGCTCGCACGCGGCGAAGAACCGCCACCCTCACGCATGCAGCCGCCGACCACGATCGATGTGCCGCTGCCAGCGTATATGCCGGAGAGCTACGTCGCGGACCTCAACCTACGGCTGTCCCTCTACCAGCGCATGGCCGCGGCAGAGGCGCCCGATGCGGCCGCCGATCTGGAACGCGAACTCCAGGATCGTTTCGGCCCGCCGCCTGCCTCCGTGCGAAACCTGTTGTACATCGTCCGGCTGCGTGTGCTGGCGAAGCTTGCCGGACTCTCGTCGATCGCCCGCGAAGATAGTGGCGGCCGGCCTATGCTGGTCGTCCGTGCGAACGACAGCCGCGACCTGCGTGCCCAATTGCCGTCAGCCGCACTCCGAGCCTACGCCGCCCGTGATGGCATCACTGTCGGCCACCAGCACATTCGCCTCGACCTCGAAGTCCTCGGCTCGACGTGGCGGGACGTCGTCGTCGATCTGCTCGAAACCGCCGCAAGTGCTGCCGCCGCGCAATAGAAAATACGTTCTGGCCATGATAGAATCGGCACATGCCGATTAAGAGCAAGCGCATCTACGCAGAAGCGTCACCCGGCGACGGCCTCCGCGTCCTCACGACGAACTATTGGCCGCGCGGCATCTCCCGCGAACGAGCTGGCACGTACGTTCGCGCACTTGCGCCGTCGCGAGATCTGCTTCGTTCATACAAGGACGGCGTCATCGAGTGGCCCGAGTTTGAAGTCGCGTACCTCGATGAAATGACCAAAGAGCGACCAAAAGACGAGATTACCCGCCTCGCCTCCCTCGCCGCGACCGACACCGTAACGGTCATGTGCGCCTGTGAGGACGAGGCTCACTGCCACCGCCGCCTGCTGCGCGACCTCATCGAGGGCGAGAGCATCGCAGTTGGGTAGGGCGCGCGTGACGTTGCTCACCATAGGGCACAGTACCTCGACGCTGGGCGCGTTCCTCCGCGAGCTACACGGAGCCGATGTCGAGGTTCTGGTTGACGTTCGCAGCAAGCCACGTAGCAGGCTCTCACACTTTGACTCGCTCGCGCTGGAGTCGGCCGTGCTCGACGAAGGTATAAGGTACCGCTCGCTCGGTCACTATCTGGGCGGCATGCCTCAGGATCCGGAAGTTCGTAAACGGTGGCAGCCCGGGCGGCTCGACGAGTCGGTCGTCGCCTACCTGCGGCAGACCGAGGCATGGCTGGAGGGTCTTGTCGAGCTCACGAGCCTGCTCCTCCGGGGCGGAGGGCGGCGGGTATGCATCATGTGTAGCGAGGCCGATCCGAACGAATGTCACCGCAAGGCGGTTGCGCTTGACGCCGCAGCGCTCGTTGGAGAACTCGACGTGCGACACCTGGTGACGGACGGAGTGGCCATCAATGGGCTGGGCTTGCAGGAGATACTCCCTCGTTGAAGCGGCGGCTCCTTCTGCTCGATGTCACGGCCATGGCGGACTCATCGGTCTGCATCGCGGGCATCGATCTCTCTTCGGGCGACAACGTTCGCCTGAGCGAGCCGCAACCAACGCTTGCGTTCACGCGGCTCGGCCCGGGAATCCACCCGTACGATGTCATTGATCTCGACTACACGTTTGTGCGAGGACGCGGTGCTCCGCATCTTGAAGACGCAGTCTGGCTACCGAGGAGCCTGAAGCGCCGCGCCGCGATGTCAATCGATGACATTCGGCGGACGCTCTCGGCCACGGCATTCGCCTCAATCATCTCCGCATTCGATGAGCCGAACATGAGAGCTTCGAACGATAATCACGGTTGGGCCCCGGGTTCTGGGATGAGGTCGCTGGCGACGATCCGGGTTGGCGAACTGCAAATGCACGTCGACGCGAGTATGCGGCTCCGGTTGTCGCTGCGGGACGCCGCGGGTAGCCGCTGGGAGGGCGTGCCGTTCCAGGATTTGAGCGTTCGGGTTCACGAAAGCGGCTGTGATGCGTGTCGTTCCGCATATGTCGCCAGCGTGCGAGCCGAGTTTCGCATCGGTGCTGGGCTCATCCGTGTCGGCCTGACCAGACCGTTCGCGCAGGAGGGCGCCGAGCCGTTGTGTTGGTTGCAGGTCACCAACATCATCGTTCCCAGGGCGCACTTCTAGCCGCGCCCTACACTCCGGCGCGGCCGAGCTGAGCGCCTGCCCACACGGCCACCATACCCAGCACCACACTTGCCGCGATGTTCATTGCTGCCGCTGCCATATCGCCAGCCTCTGCGTACTGGAGCGTGTGCCATGTCAGCGTCGAGAACGTCGTGTAGGCGCCGAGGAAGCCCACGCCGACGCCCAGCACCAGCCCCGGAGGCCAGTCGAATCGATGCTCGGCCAGCGACAGGAACAATCCGATTGCAAACGCGCCGCTCACGTTCACCGCGAGAATCGCCGTAGCCGGCGACCCGCCGACGTTCGCCAGACGCAGAGCCCCGTAGTGACGCGCGAGGGTTCCGATTGATCCACCGATGACGAGGTACACGACGTTCATAGTGCCTGGCCGATATGCGTTCGTTGGCAAGCGATGCCCCTCTCGTGAGGGGCCTCCTCGCCTGCCATGCGTCTGACTCCTAGCCGTGATGCTCCGATGGCTTCACATCGGGGAAGCCGAGCGACCGTGGGATGAAGATGTAGTTGTGGACGATCGACGCGAGCACGCCACCGGCGATCGGCGCCACCCAGTAGATCCAGGCATCCTTCCATTCGCCTTCGATGAGCGCGGGCCCGAAGTGGCGCGCCGGGTTCATCGCGGCGCCCGTTAGCGGACCCGCCATAAGGATGTCCATCGTGACCGTCAGACCAATCGCAAGCGGCGCAATCGCGTGCGCGCCACGTGAGTCCACCGCGACACCATGGATGACGTACACCAAGAAGAACGTCGCCACCACCTCGATGATGATCGCGTTCTGCCTGCCGATGATGACGGCGTCATTTGCCCCGTCGTAGTTGATCGCCGGGATCGCGCCCACGAGCGAGGCGTTCGATTCGTCGAAGATCTGCTTCAAAAGCACGGCCGCGAACGCCGCCCCCGCCAATTGAACGATGATGTACGCGACGCTCTTGATCGCCCCGATTTTCCCGCCGATGAACAGCGCAATCGTGACGGCAGGATTGTAGTGACCGCCAGAGATGTGGCCGGCCGCAGCGACCATCAGTCCGATCGCAAGTCCGTGCGCGAGCGCGACCATGACCAGCGTGCCGCCGTCGCTATAGCCCTGCGTTGAGGCGGTCATGATCGCGCCGGCGCCCATGAACACCAGCGCGAACGGGCCGATGAATTCGGCGAGGAGCGGACGGATCCACTTCTCCAACAGCTCGTTGGGCAGGAATGCCTCCGCGTTGAAGTCTCGAGCGGGCATCATCATGTCGTTGTCATCAGCCACGGGATTCTCCGATCTGCTAAGGCGCATAGCTCGATGCGCCGTACCTAGCGTAGAGACCGTCCGGGCCGATGTCAATAGCGTCAGCGGGGAGCCGGCTGCGGCGCTTCAAGCACCTCGAGGCCCGCGATCCGCCCGAAGTGCCGGATATTCCCGGTCACCACCGTCATGTCGAGGTACAGCGCCGTCGCCGCAATGAGCAGATCCGCGTCCGGCACGTGCGCCCCCTTCGTGCGAAGGCGCCCACGCAGTTCGGCCCAGATCTCAGCAATCGGAAGGGTAATATTGAGCACGGTGAAGGGTGCCAGGAACTCCTGCCATCGCTGGTTGTTCCGTGTCGGCTCCGGGCTCGTCAGTATGCCGTCGAGCACCTCGCCGTAGGTGACCAGGGAGATGGCGAGCCCCTCAGGCGCGATACTTCGGAGCATCGCCATCGGCAACGCGTTGTTCCTGCGCATCGCGTTGATGCACACGTCGCTGTCGATCAGGTAGCGTGGGCCCGTCGTCATCGTCGGTCTCCGCTGAATCGTTGAAGCTGAAGCTCCGCGTTCCACCTTCGTCGCGCCAGCGGTAGACGTCTGCTATCGCCGCATCGGTGTCCACCCCAACCCAGCCCGCGCTCGTCGCAGCCTCCAGGCGTGCCCAGCCGTTCGGCGCCGGCGCCTTCGCTACGACGCCAGCGTTCGCATTCATGAGCACCGGAAACCTTTCCATCGGTACCTCCTTTGGTCCCGGCTCGCGCGACCCCCAGCGCGGCGCAGCCGAGAGGACGGCGACGGGAATACCGCCCTTTTCGATCAGGACGTCCCCGTCGGCGAGCGACTTCAGCAGTTCGCCGAAATGTACCCGCGCTTCGGTGGCGCTGATAGTCCGCGCATCCTTTCCCTTCATATCCATCATTATCCATCGTTATCCATCACTTGTCAAGTCTTGGTCCCGGTTGTACAGGTTCATCGCTTCGTTCACGCCCTCACCGATCGCGCATTCGACCGCGGCGATCGCCCGCTCGACCGCCGCGTCGAGCTTCTCGCGTTCGTCGGGTGTCGGATCGGACAGCACCCAGTCGGCCACGTCTTCGGGCGCCCACGAAGCCTCCCCGGCGACGACCGGCCGGCCGATGCCGATGCGGACGCGCGGGAATTCGTCCGACTGCGTCTTGGCGATGATGTCGGAGATGCCCTTCTGCCCGCCGCCGCCGCCTTTTCGCTTGAGCCGCACCTTGCCGGTGGGCAGATCGAGGTGGTCGCAGACCACGAGCATCTCGCGGGCGTCGTCGAGTTTCAGACGCCGAATGAGGTGCACCACCGCCTCGCCGCTGCCGTTGACGAAGGTCCGCGGCTTGGCGATCGCGATCGGATGTCCGGCGATCGTGCCTTCCGCCAGCAGATAGCTGCCGGTTTTCGTCTTGAACTCCATGCCGTGGCGCCGCGCCAGGCGGTTCGCAAGCCAGAAGCCGACATTTCGGCGCGTCGCGGCGTATTCGTTGCCCGGATTCCCAATCCCGATGATGAGCCGGATCCGAGGCGGTTCTCGCACTTCACCCTCGTCGTCCGGTCGCTGTCCGCGCAGCCGATCGAGGAAGCTCATGCGTCGTCCGCCATGACGTCGCGAAGAAGTCGGGTCATCGCGTCTCGCTCGAGCTCGGGAGACGTGGGCTCGAACAGGCGGAGAAAGCGAAGATCGTCGATCAACTGCTCCAGCCCGAGTTCCGGCACGCGCTTCGCCTCCAGCGCGCGCAGCGCGGCACGAAGGCGCACGACGCCCGGTGCGCGGGCGGGCGGTCGCTCGGACGGCCGCGCTGGCTCGAGGCGCTCGCGTAGCAACGCGCACGCATCAATACCCGGCGCCACGCCGAGCTCGTGGCGGATGAGCGCAGTATAGGGCGCAAGAGCTTCGGCGCGTGCGCGCTCGGACTCGTCGGTCATGCCGCGATTCTAGCAGGGATGCCGGTTGTTCTGGGCGTACGGCCTCAGCTCGCGGCGGCGAGTTGGGTTGCGCGCGAGCGTTCGACGATAGCTGGTAGCACCGACAGCGCGTAGTCGATGTCACCAGTCGTGATCTCGTGGCCGATCGTCAGTCGCAGCGTGGAGGCGGCCTGTTCGAGCGTCACGCCCATCGCCAGCAGCACGTGCGACGGCTCGACCGTCGTCGCGCCGCACGCCGCACCAGCGCTGCATGCAATGCCCACGGCATCGAGATCGCGGATCAGCTCCTGCGCGTCGGCGCCGTCGAAGCTGATGCTCACGTTGTTCGCCAGCCGCAGATCTGGGTGACCGTTCAGGCGCACGTGTGGGATCGTCCGCTCGATGCCCTCCCGCAGCCGCCGGGCGAGTGCCGTGATCCGTGTCCGGTCCGCCGAGACATTCGCCTGCGTCAGCCTGAGGGCCTCGGCCGTCGCCACAATGCCGGGAACGTTCTCGGTTCCGGCGCGTCGCTGGCGCTCCTGACCACCGCCGTTCTGCTGCGCCAGGAACGGCACACCCTTGCGCATGTACATCACGCCCATGCCCTTGGGCCCGCGAAACTTGTGCGCCGCGAGGCTCAGCAGATCAATGCTGTGTTCGGCGAATCGCATGTCGAGCGAGTTGGGCGCCTGCACAGCGTCCGTATGAAACGGGATTCGCTTGCCCAACGAACGCGCCCGCTCGCGCACGGCCGCAGCGATCTCAAACACGGGCTCGATGGTGCCCACCTCATTGTTCGCCGTCATCACACTGACGTGCACAGTCTCAGGCGTGATCGCCGCGGCGACCGCTTCTGCCGTCACGAGACCGAACCGGTCGACCGGCAGATACGTGACAGCGAATCCGAACCGCTCCAGATATTGGCACGCGTGCAGGACCGCGTGGTGCTCGATCTGCGTTGTGATGATGTGATTGCCGGCCCGTGCCCGTTGCTGCTGGACGGCTACGCCCTTCAGCGCAGTGTTGATTGATTCTGTCCCGCCGCTCGTGAAGATCACCTCGAGCGGGCGGCATCCGAGGATCTCCGCTACGGTCTGACGGGCCGCCTGCACCGTCTCGTGCGCACGCCCACCGAGGCCGTAGGTCGCCGACGGGTTGCCGAATTCCTCGCGGAAGTACGGCAGCATCGCCTCGAGAGCCTGCGGATGCAGCGGCGTCGTGGCGGCGGAGTCGAGGTAGACGAAGCGATCCATGCGGCTCCGGACGCTGGCTGCGATTGGTTGCCTTCGGCGTTTGAGCGTAGATCGGGCGGTGGAAGAAGTAAAGCGCCCCTCACCCCGTCAGCCGGCGTCGATCCCACCTCCGCCGGCCATTCCAACGAGACCGGAGAGGCCCGCAAAGGGCGTTGCGCCGGACGCCCGCTTCCCTTCGCGGATGATCCGGATGGCGGAGGGCAACGCCCGCGCCAGTTCCGATGCCAGCATCCCACGGTCGCCGAATTCATCGCTCATCTCGTCGGCCGCGACGCCGTTCGCGTAGACAGCGCAAGCCGCGGCCTCGAACGGCTCCGCGCCCTGGGCGACGAATCCGGCGATTGCCCCGGCCAGTACGTCGCCGGTGCCTCCGATTGCGAGCAGCGGGTTTGCGTGCGGACTGATCGCGGCGCGGCCGTCTGGTGCGGCGACGACCGTATGCGCGCCTTTGAGCACGACCACCTGCCCCCACTTGACGGATGCGTGCATCGCCACGTTGAGCCTATCCGCCTGCACCGCTTCGACGCTGGTGCCAAGCAGCCGCGCTATCTCTCCCGGATGCGGCGTCAGTACGCCCGGACGCCCCATCCGCGCCGCCCAACCGTCCGCTGCCGCGAGCGCGTTCAGTGCGTCGGCGTCGACGACGCACGCACGGATATTCTCCGGTGCTGACGCGAGGACGCGCGTGACGGCCTCGCGTACGCCGGGCTCCTGGCTCAGCCCCGGACCGATGAGCAGCACGTCGCACGATGGCAGCACGTCGATGACGCGATCTGCGCCCTCGTCGTTGAGCGCGTTGGTGTCGCCGAGCAGTACGTACGTTGCTTCGGGTAGCGCTGGCGCGAGCGCCGCCTGTACCGCCGTCCCACACGCCACGGCAACCAGGCCCGCGCCCGCTCGATAGCACGCCTCCGCGCTCAGCCGCGCCGCGCCGACATATTGGCGCGATCCGGCGACCAGGAGCACCTTGCCGAACGTGCCCTTGTTGGCGTCGATCGGCCGGGCGGGCAGTCGCTCGCGCACCCAGGGCGTTGCAAGCAGTTCGAGTGGCAGGTCCTGCTGGATTGCGCGCGGAATGCCAATGTCCACCACCTCGATTCGGCCGGTGTACTTGCTCCCCGGAAGCGCGTAGAGTCCCGGTTTCGCCAGTCCGAGCGTCACCGTCATGTCCGCTCGCACGGCGAGGGGATCAGCGTGCCCTGAATCGGCATCGATGCCGGTAGGCAGATCAATCGCGATGACCTGGGGCGGACGCGCGTCCTCTTGCCGCGCCCGAAGCCGCGACAGCGTCTCCGCGAGCGCGCCCTCGATGCCGCGGTTGCGGCCAATGCCCAGAAGCCCGTCGATGATCAGTTCGGTGTCGTGGAGCAGCGCAGTGAGTTGGCCGCGGTCGTCGTCTTGGTCCTTCCCGATGTACGAGACGCCACGTTCGAGCACCGGCGCGAGCCTGGGATCCGCGCCCGCTCGCCCCATCGGCGCGTACACCGTGACCTCTGCGTCCCAGTCGGCGAGGTGGCGCGCCGCGACGAGCGCATCGCCGCCATTGTTGCCTGCGCCGGTGAGCACCAGGATGCGACGGCCCTCGAGGACGCCGAGGGCGAGCCATGCTTCCTGCGCCACGGCGAGACCGGCGTTCTCCATGAGCGTATCGAGCGTCACGCCAGTCTCGACTGCTCGCTGTTCCAATGCCCGCATCTGGACCGACGTGACGAGTTTCACAGCCGACCCTGCTCATGGAGCCACTCGACGAGGCGGCGCCGGTGCTCGTCGCGGTTGGTTGACGCGTCATCCGCCGCGCCGACGACGGCCGCAATCGCGAACTCGTTCGAGTGCGTCAGAGAAATGTCGATGCCGCGAAGGCCAATGGCTGCGCCGCGCTTGTGCGCGTCACCGTGCAGGTAGACGAGCGGCTTGCCCCGCTGGTTCGGCAGAATCTCGATCTCACGCCACGCGAGGCCGCGTGCGCCCGTGCCGAGCGCCTTCATGACGGCTTCCTTCGCGGCGAAGCGCGCCGCGATCTCGGGCACACGGCCGCGGCAAAACGCCACCTCTTCCGGCGTGAACACCCTCCGGAGGAAGCGTTCCGGGTGCCGCTCCAGCACCTTCCCGACGCGCGCAATCTCGATGATGTCGATGCCCACGGCGTATTCCATTCCGCGATTGTACCGCCGGATCGATGGAACGGCAGACGTCCGCCTCGCGGTTGCACACAAATCTCGTGGGGCGCGACTCTCGCGCTCCACGAGGACATCTGGGAAGATCTGCCCGAAGCCGTGTCGTTACCAAAGGGAGCAAGCGATGACCGCCACGATCATCGATGGCAAGGCAATCGCGCAGCAGGTGCTTGACGAAGTGCGCATCGATGTCGCACGCCTCCGGGAGCGCGGCGTCGAAGCGGGGCTCGCGGTCGTCTTGGTCGGTGAAAACCCTGCCTCCGCCTCGTACGTGCGGGGGAAGGCGAGGGACGCCGCTGCCGTCGGCATGCGCTCGGAGACGCTTCGCTATCCCGCCACCATCACACAGGCTGAGCTTCTCGCCGAGGTGGGGCGGCTCAACGCTGACCCGTCGTGGCACGGCGTCATCGTGCAGCTGCCGCTGCCTCCGCAGATCGATGAGTCACTCGCCACCGGGGCCGTATTGCCCGAGAAGGACGTCGATGGCCTCCATCCGTTGAACGTCGGGCGCCTGTTCCGTGGGGAAGCCGCGTTGCTCGGCTGCACGCCGCACGGCGTCATCCAGATGCTCCTACGCAGTGGCAACGACCCTGCCGGAAAGCATGTCGTGCTCGTCGGCCGTTCGAATCTCGTCGGCAAGCCCCTGGCCGGCCTGCTGATGCGGAAGGCGCCCGGCGGCAACGCCACGCTGACCATTTGTCATACCGCCACGCAGGACATCGGGCGCCACACGCGCGAGGCGGACATCGTCATCGCCGCTATGGGAGTGCCGCGTGCGCTGACCGCCGACATGATCCCCGAAGGAGCGGTGGTTATCGATGTGGGCGTGAGCGCCATTCCTGATGCGACGAAGAAGAGTGGTTCGCGTCTCGTGGGCGATGTCGACTTCGATGCCGTGGCCGAGAAGGCCTCGGCGATCACGCCCGTACCGGGTGGTGTCGGGCCCATGACCCGGGCGATGCTCCTGTACAACACGGTCCTTGCCGCCAGCGGCGGGCCGCGTTAGCGAGAAAAACGGAGAAGCCGGCCCTCCTGCTGCCGGCTTCGTCCCAACGTTCTTCCCTTGGACCAACCCACTGGTGTTCTGCAGGGTAGGGCGGTCGGCCAAACCGCCCCTGGTTCCCCAACCTAGGTGCCGGATCCCCCGCCTTGTTTGCCACCAAAGCATCCAGCACGCCCTCGATTGGTTCACCTTCCCGGGACCCTCTCCTTTCGGTTCTCCGCGCCGCTCTCGCGGCTGCCGAAGAATTCGCACTTCTTCACGTTATGGCTCGGAAACCGCTTGCCAACTCATGAAGACTGATGCATGATGTAAAAGAACTGATTGCCATAACACGCTTACTCCTTCGTGAAATCTGCCACATGAAACAAGAAGCCTGATTTCATAAGCGTGATTGACCATACATGCATTCTAGTTCAGGAAATCGGACTGTCAAGTACTTTGGACATCTAATTTCCAGGAAATTTTGGAGGCCCTCGTGCAGCAGCAATTGAGAGTCCAGGGAGGGACGCGGATGGCACCGACGCCGCAGACGTGGGGATTCCTCACCAACCACGCGCTCGTGCTCATCTATGTCGTGCGGCACAACGACTCGACCGTCCGCGACATCTCCGCCGGCGTCGGCGTCACCGAGCGCGCGACGCTCGCTATCCTCAGGCAGCTCAGCGACGATGGCATCGTCGAGCGCCACCGCGATGGCCGCCGCAACACCTATGCCGTGGACTTCGACCAGATGGCGGCCTACCGCCGCGAGGGGACCGTCACGCTGACGCCCCGCGCATTCGTCGATGCCCTCATCCAGACGCTGCTGGATCTATCCAACTACCACGCTTCGCCCACCGGCAAGCCAAAAGTCGCGTACGTCGATTCGGGTTCGCTCGAGCCGCGCATTGGCACGTGGGGCTTCTTCACGAACCACGCTCTGCTTCTGTTGGCAATCGCGATGGACAAGTCGAGCACCGTGCGTGAGATCGCGGTCAGCGTCGGTGTCACCGAACGCGCCGTTGTAGCGATTCTGAACCAGCTCGAGGACGACCGCATTATCGTCCGTGTGCGCTCAGGTCGGCGGAACTCCTACGACATCGACTTCGACGAGCTGCAGGCATTCCCCAGGTGGTCGCCGGGCGAGTGGCAACTCCCGCAACAGCTCGTCGATATGGCGGTCGCCGGCCTGCGCGCCCTCGCGGCCCAGACAGCAGCGACCCAGGTCCCCCAGACACGCTGATCTCAGGCCCGGCTTCCCGGCAGGATCGTGGAGAGAGACCGCATCGGCGGTCTCTCAGCATGCGTGCTGCGTGTCGTCATTGGTGTCCTACAGGCTCGTCCGAGGCGGCTGCCAGTCGGAGGCTAGCCGACGGCGGCCCGCCCTTCGAGGGCTAGCCCACTCCAGCGTGCTGCGCTTCGCTCAGGACGGGCGGCATAGGCTCGCTGTCCATCGAGTGGCGCTCGTAGTAGAGGCGAATCAGCGCGTCGGCGAGCTTCTTCGAGTCGTGCCGGTAGCGATTCTCCTCGGACACGACATCGGCGCGGATGACGCGCGTTGCATCGAGCGTTGCGACGTCGATCGGTACCGGCTCGGAGTGCCACTCCTGCGGCAGCACTGCGTTCGTGTTGGAGTTCGCCAGCACAAACTCGAAGGGATTGCTGCCCTTGAGGTGCTCCTTGAGGCTGTTGAAGTGGTCGCTGAGCTTGAATGAGTCGGTCTCGCCATGCTGCGTCGCAACGTTGCAGACGTAGACCTTGAGCGCCGGCGACACCTCCATCGCCCGGCGAATGCCTTCGACGAGCAGGTTCGGCATAAGGCTTGTAAGCAGACTGCCCGGGCCGCAGATGATCATGTCGGCTTGCAGAATTGCCCGGATGGCGTCCGGGTTGGCCTGGATCGCCGGCGGGTCGAGGAAGATCTCCTTCACATGACCGTGTTCGGTAATCGCCGACTCGCCTCGCACGATGCCGCCGTCGTCGGTCTTGGCGCAGATTGTGAGCGCGCTCAGGGTTGCCGGCAGGATCTGGCCGCGGACGGCGAGCACGCGGCTTGTCTCCCGCACGGCCTCCTCGAAGTTCCCGGCCACTTCCGTCATCGCCAGGATGAACAGGTTCCCGAAGCTGTGGCCCTCGAGGCCCTCACCTTCGGAGAAGCGATACTCGAAGAGGCGGGACATCAGCGGCTCGGCATCCGCCAGTGCGGCGATGTTCTTGCGGATGTCCCCCGGCGGCAGGACGCCGTACTCGCGCTGCAAGCGGCCACTGCTGCCGCCATCGTCAGCAATCGAGACGATCGCCGTGATGTTCCCCGTGTACTCCTTCAGCCCACGGAGCAGCGTCGAAAGGCCCGTGCCGCCGCCGATCGCGACGATCTTCGGCCCGCGGCGCAAGTATCGGTGGTTGTAGATGATGTCGACGATGCTCTCGTTGCGCTCCGGCTTAATGAAGGCGGAGAGCAACGACTGATTCAGCTTCCAGATCGCGAATCCGATGATGCCAAGGCTGACCGAGACGAAGAGAATACCCCGCACCAGT
>JANPBN010000266.1:0-1574 GCA_031430415.1 Dehalococcoidia bacterium | reverse complement strand
GCGATCAGCTTGACGGCGCGGATGGCGTCGTCGTTGGCCGGGATCGGGAAGTCGATCTCATCCGGATTCGAGTTCGTGTCGCACATGGCGATGATCGGAATCTTCATGCGGATCGCCTCAGTGACGGCGATGCGCTCCATGGGCGGGTCGATGTTGAAGAGCGCGCCCGGCAGGCGGCGCATGTTCTTGATGCCGCCGAAGTAGCGGTTCATGCGGTCGATGGACTCGAGGATCTTGCCGGCTTCCTTCTTGATCAGCACGGCGAGTTCGCCGCGGTCGCGGCGGTCCTCCATGCGGATCAGGTGGTCGATGCGGCTCTCCATCGTCTGGAAGTTGGTGAGCGTGCCGCCCAGCCAGCGGTTGATGACGTAGGGTTGGCCGGCGCGCGTGGCCTCGGTCTCAATCGACTCCTGCGCCTGCTTCTTCGTGCCGACGAAGAGGACGCTGTTGCCGCGCGACGCGATCGACCGGACGAAATCCATCGCCTGGCCGAGCATGGGCACGGTCTGTTGCAGATCGATGATGTGGATGCCGTTGCGCTCGGTGAAGATGTACTGCTTCATGCGCGGATCCCAGCGGCGGGTCTGATGCCCGAAGTGGACTCCGGCTTCGAGAAGGGCCTTCATGGAGACAGAAGGGGGTGGTGCGGCCGTCATGATCCTCAATTTCTTCCGGACATAAATTTGAGGCCGCAAAACGGGCCCCAGGTCCGGACTCACGCATTCAAATACCTGCGGAGTATAGCAGCGCCGCCGTTTTGGGGCCAAACGTGTGGTTCGGGAACGGGAATATTGCTCTGCTCTATAGATAGTGATACTATCTAGTGGTGATTGGTGATTGGAGGAAGGGAGAGTCAATGTTGGAGCGTGAGCGCACGATGAAGGTGGGCGAGGTGCTGGCGGCGCCGGTGCGACGCCGCAGGTTCATGATTGGCGCGTTCTGGACGTCGCTGGCCGGACTGGTGGCCGCAGCGGGCGTGTCGATCGCGAACACGATGTACCCGCGCGGCGTCGGCGGCTTCGGCGGGCCGGTTGCCGTGCCTGCGAGCGCGATCCCGCGGCCGGGCGATCCGCCGCGGCCGAACCTCGACGGCCGGTTCCTGCTCGTGAATCTCGCGCCGGGTGAGGGCCTCGCGGTGGACGGGTCGGCGGAGACGTCAGGCGGCCTCCTCGCGCTCTGGCGGCGCTGCCCGCACCTGGGGTGCACCGTGCCGTGGAACGAGTCCTACACCTGGAAGGACGGGCGCAAAGGGTGGTTCGTCTGCCCATGTCACGGCTCGACGTACAGCAAGGCCGGCCTCCGTGTCCACGGACCCGCACCGCGGTCGATGGACACGATGCGCATTGAAGTGACTGATGCCGGCATCGTCGTGCAGACGGGCGACCGGACGAAGGGCGACATCGACAACGCGCAGCGTGTGGTGCCGTGGCCGACGTGATTGCCGCGTCCGATCTTCGAGGCGCATACTGTAGGTACGATGCGATTTGACCGCGAACTCCTAAAAGGCAACACCGCGACCGTTGTGCTGGCGATCCTCAACGAGGGGCCGCTGCACGGCTACCAGATCGCGAAGG
>JANPBN010000265.1:0-1655 GCA_031430415.1 Dehalococcoidia bacterium | reverse complement strand
GTCGCTCGCATCTATGCGGGGGGGTTTTGCCTTCTATCGCCCACCCCGCCGCCGGTGTTCCCCCGCCTCTAATCTGTCTTCTAGAACCTACGAAAACCCAGCGCCTACCGTTGCGAGGCGAGCGAACGCCGGCTGCGCGATGGGTTATCGAAGGATCTCGAAGCCAGATTCGAGGCGGGCGAACAGCGGCTGCGGGATGGACTATCGAAGGATCTCGCCGCCAGATTCGAGGCGAGCGAACAGCGGCTGCGCGACGGGTTATCGAAGGATCTCGACGCCAGATTCGAGGCGGGCGAACAACGGCTCGACGCCAGATTCGAAGCGAGCGAACAGCGGCTGCGCGACAGCCTGTCGCAGGATGTGGCGCGACAACTCGAAACCGCCCAGCAGCATCTCCAAGGTTGCATGCAGATGCACGCCGAGGACTTGAAGGATCACGTCACCAAGGCTGCGGAGGGCTACGGCGGAACGCTGGACGGAATCCAGCGCGAGCTGAAGGACTTTCGGGCCGAGTGGCGGAAGAAAGCCGACGACACGGACGGGATTTTGGCCAACCACATCGGCCGCATCGTGACGCTCGAGCAGACGACATCAGGTGACTGACACGCGGACCACCAGTTGCTAGAATTGGGTCAATCATGGCATCTATCAGCGTGCTGGCTGACGCGCTCTATCGCGAAGAAGTAGCCCGCGCCAGGGTCATGCGGTCCGGCGAGAAGCTGCTGGAGGGCCCGCGACTGTTCGACCGCGCCTGCAGGCTGATGGCCGACGGCGTGCGCCATCGTCATCCGGATCTAAATGACAAGGCGGTGCTGGCGATGGTCGCAACGCAGCTGGATCGGCTAAAGGCACTCGAGGCGCCGTGACACCCGATGCGGCGGTGGTGGCGGTGCTTGCCGCGCTCGATGCCGCCGCTATTCCGTACATGATCGTCGGGTCGCTGGCCTCCAACTTCCACGGTATTCCCCGCTCGACCCGTGACGCCGACTTTGTGGTGCAGTTGTCTCCAGACAGCCTTCAGCTTCTGGAGCAGCAACTCGCCCCCGGGCTCTCACTGGAGCGGCAAGGAGCGTTCGAGGCGGTGACGGGCACGTTGCGATACTTGATCGCGTTGGCCGATAGCCCCTTTGTCTGCGAGCTCTTCGTGCTGAGTGACGATCCGCACGATCGGGAACGCTTCTCGAGGCGACAGTCAGCTACCGTGCTGACGCACGCTGCGTTCGTAGCGACGGCCGAGGACATGATCGTCACGAAGCTGCGCTGGGCGGCGGGCGCTCACCGATCGAAGGATCGTGACGACATCCGGAACATCCTCGCCGTGCAAGGGCCCGGTCTGGACTGGGCGTATCTGGATCGCTGGTCGGCCGTGCATGGCACGACGTCTCTGCTAGCCGAGATCAGGGCATTGGTTCCGCCTAACCTGAACTAAGCGTTACGAATCGGTGCGGATTGACTCAACTTGGGCGATCAGTTGCTCGACGACGCCAAGCCATCCGAGCAGCTCCGCCGAAGTCGGTGACAGTTCATACGGATGCTGATGGCACGCCCGGCTGAGCCCGGCCCACGCGTAGGACACGCGTTCGGCCAGCCCCTCATCACCCAGGTAATACGGCAGGCACAGTAGCTGCGCGCGTGCGGAGCAGTGCTCCATACCG
>JANPBN010000264.1:0-2374 GCA_031430415.1 Dehalococcoidia bacterium | reverse complement strand
CGGAGCTTCGTCACCTTCAACTCTGCATCGTCCAGGCGTTCCTGGCACGTCCGGGCGAGCGTCATGCCCGCTTCGAACAGCGCAATCGATTGCTCGAGAGGCAGTCCGCCAGTTTCGAGTTTCGCGACGCTCTCCTCGAGGCGGCCGTAGATCTGCTCGAACGACTCCTGCTGCTTCGCTTCCTTTGCCATGGTGCTCTCCTGTGGACCGGTCGTCCCGTTCCTATGCCCGCTCTTCCGGCATTGTGAACAACGGCGCCTGCGCTTCGGGTACACGCGGCGCGCGCCGTCGTCGCTGTACCGCGCCACGCCCGCCCGTCTGCACGCCAAAGTTGCCGTCTCTGACGCGGATGTCCAGCGCTTCTCCTGCACGCACGTCGCCGACGCTCGATACCACGGTGTTGCCTCGCTGGACGATCGCGTACCCACGGTCGAGCGTCGCGAACGGATCGAGTGCGCGCAGGCGCCAGACGCAGCCGCCGACGCCGGTTACGGCGACTCGGTGGAGCTTCTCGGTCGCAACGATCGCCCGACGCGCGAGTGCATCGGTTCGCTGTCGTTCTCCGTTGATGTCCGGCCCGCGGCGTTCCATACGGTGTAAGGCGGTTCGGAGTTCGTGTCGCGCCGTGCCCAATTGGTCGCGCAGCAGCGACGTCATTGTGGTCGCTGCGCCCGCGAGTCGCGCGGCCACCTCGGCGCGGTCTGGCGCGATGATCTCGGCGGCCGCGGAGGGTGTGGGCGCACGGCGGTCGGCGACATAGTCTGCGATCGTGGTGTCGGTCTCGTGACCCACCGCCGAAATCACGGGCACGCCGCTGGCGAAGATCGCGCGCGCGACGTGCTCATCGTTGAACGGCCAGAGTTCCTCGATCGCACCGCCGCCGCGGCCGGCGATGATTACGTCGATGTCGCCACGCGCGTTGAGTTGCTGTAGTCCGCCTACGATGCCGGGAACCGCGTCGAGGCCCTGGACGGGCGTCGGTGCGAGGACGATCTCGGCGAGCGGCCAACGGCGTTCGAGTACGTGGAGGATGTCCTGAAAGACAGCGCCGGAGGGAGAAGTAACCACGCCGATCTTGCGTGGGAATCGAGGCAGCGGGCGCTTGCGGTCCTCGTCAAAGAGACCCTGATCCTTGAGCATGGCGAAGAGGCGCTCGTACTCGGCCTGGAGGGCGCCCTTTCCTTCGGGCTGCACCATATCGACGAGAAGTTGCAGCGCGCCACGCTGTTCGTATAGCGCCATGCGGCCGTGGGCGAGGATCGCATGCCCGTGTTGCACGAGGCGGGCGGTCGTGGACTGCGGAGCGAAGCGTCGTGCGAAGAAGACGCACGCGATCTGGGCATCGCCGTCTTTCAGTGTGAAATAGACGTGACCGGAGGATGCGCGGGTGACGTTCGATACCTCCCCAGCCACCCAGATGTCGCCGAGGTGCGCATCGCTGTCGAACAGCTCGCGCAGATAGGTTGTGAGTTCGCGGACGGCATAGACCTGCGGCATGCCGCATTGTCGAACATATGCGCTACCGGGCGCAATCGGAGTGGGTTCCCGCTAATATGCCTTCGATGTCTCGCCGGAAGAAGACGCCAAAGGACAAGTTCAGGGGGCGTCGCGTCTACATTCGAACGTGGCCGCACTCCACCCGTGGGCGCGTCGCGTTCGCTGGGGCACTGGCGGCCCTCATGAGCGGCTTCTTCTTGCTTGTCGACGACGTATGGCTCGCCGCAATCATGTTCCCGATAACGCTAGCCTTCGGACTTCCGTTGGCGCTCACCATGCCGCGGATGCAGTTCATTGAATTGGGCGCGGGTGGATTTCGCCGCACGGCCATATCGCCCCGCACGCGCCAGTTGCCGTCGCTCACGACCGGTACAGACGCCCCGTACGACGCGATCGTAGGGTTGGAGACCCATCGCCGAACCATTGTGCGGGTCAGGTACCACTCTGAGCCGGTCATCGGTAGCGAGCCGACGCATCGCGTCATGCTTCTCGATGTGGATGATCGCGATCGCCTGATTCGCGATCTCTCACGTCGCGCGAAGGACGTGAGCCACGGGGCCACCGTAGATGCCGTGGGCGAGAACCAAATTCGGGAAGCTGCTGTTGCGGGGGGTCGGGCGGCGATCCCATTTGCGTTAGGACTGTTGGGGATCGCGGCCATCGCACTCATCGGTAGGGCGTGCGGATAGCCGTTACGCGCGTTCCTGGTACTCGCCGGAGCCGGTGTTGACTTTGATGCGGTCATTCTCGTTCACGAAGAGGGGCACTTGCACGACGAGGCCGGTTTCCATCGTTGCGGGCTTGCTGGCGCCGGTGGCCGTATCGCCCTTGACGCCGGGCTCGCACTCCGTGACGACGAGTACGACCGATGACGGCA
>JANPBN010000263.1:0-2488 GCA_031430415.1 Dehalococcoidia bacterium | reverse complement strand
CTCGAGCTTCACGCGCACGCGCGGGATGTTCTCGAAGTACGGGAGCGCTTCATCGACCGTCAGGTTGAGGACGTCAGAGATGTTCTTGCCCTTGTACGTGATCTCCAGCGCTTCACGGTTGTAGCGTGCGCCCTTGCACACCTCGCAAGGCACCGTCACGTCGGGCAGGAAGTGCATCTCGATCTCGATGTAGCCGTCGCCCGAACACGCCTCGCAGCGGCCGCCCTTCACGTTGAAGCTGAAGCGCCCTGCCGTGTAGCCGCGCAGGCGCGCCTCCGGCACGGACGCGAACAGCTCACGGATCGGCGTGAAGGTGCCCGTGTACGTCGCCGGATTCGACCGCGGCGTGCGGCCGATCGGCGACTGGTCGATGTTCACGACCTTGTCGATGTGTTCGAGGCCCTCGATCGAGTCGACCTTACCGGGACGTTCGCGTGCTCCGTACAACTCCTGCGCTGCCTTCTTGTAGAGCAGGTCGTTGATCAGCGTGCTCTTGCCGGAGCCGGACACTCCCGTGATGCACACGAGCTTGCCGAGCGGCACGTCGACGCTGACGTTCTTGAGGTTGTTCTCGCGCGCTCCGACGATCCGGATCGCTTCACCGCTACCGGGTCGCCGCGTCTCCGGTAACGGCACCTGCCGCCGGCCGCTGAGGTACGCGCCCGTCATCGACTCCTTCGACTTCATGATATCGTCGATCGTCCCCTCGGCGACGACGCGGCCACCGGCCTCGCCTGCGCCCGGACCCATGTCGACGATGTGGTCGGCAGCGCGCATCATCGATTCGTCGTGCTCCACGATGATCACCGTGTTGCCGAGGTCGCGCAGGCGCTCGAGCGTCTTGATGAGGCGCGCGTCGTCGACCGGGTGCAGGCCGATGCTCGGTTCGTCGCAGACGTACAGCACGCCCATCAGGCTCGAGCCGATCTGCGTCGCCAGGCGGATCCGTTGCGACTCGCCGCCCGAGAGTGTGCCGGCAGAGCGCGACAGGTTGAGGTAGTCGAGGCCCACATCGAACATAAACGTCAGGCGCTCGCGGATCTCCTTGATGATCTGCTTCGCGATGATCTGCTCGCGTTCGTTCAGCGGCGTGTTGGGCGCCGCGATCATCGCGATCCAGTCCATCGCCTCGCGCACGTCCATCGACGTGACGCGGTCGATGCTCGTGTCGGCGACCGTGACGGCGAGACTTTCGGGCTTGAGGCGGGCGCCGTTGCAGGCGTCACAGGGCGTCGCGGCCATGTAGCGTTCGATCTCGCCGCGCACGTAATCCGAGTCCGTCTCCTTGAACCGCCGCTGGAGGTTGGGTATGACGCCCTCGAACGTCGTGTCCCACTTGTTCGCGTGGCCACCGCTCGACGTGTAGCTGATCGTCATCGGCGCTTCGTCGCCGTACAGCACGAGGTCGAGGTGCGCCTTCTTCATCTCGCGCACGGGCACGTCGAGCTTGAACTTGTGCTTCTTGGCCAGCGCCTGCAGCATCCGCATGTACCACGTGCCTGTCGCCGCCGAACGTGACCACGGCACGATCGCGCCTTGCTCGATCGACAGTGTGCGGTTCGCGATGACGAGCGCCGGGTCGAGCTTCATCTTGATGCCGAGGCCGGTGCAGTCGGGGCAGGCGCCGTGCGGGCTGTTGAAGCTGAAGTTGCGCGGCGCGATCTCGCCGACGTTCGTGCCGTCGAAGGCGCAGGCGTAGTGCTCGGAGTACATCCGCTCGCCTTCGCCCTCTGTATCGACCAGCACGGTGCCGCCGCCGAGCTTCAGCGCCTGCTCGACGCTGTCCGCCAGGCGACTCGCGCTCGATGCGCTGTCCTCGTCGGGCGCCGCCTTCGCGTCGGGGCCTTCGGTGATCAGGCGATCGACGATGACCTCGATCGTGTGTTTCTTCTTCTTGTCGAGGCTGATCTCCTCGCCGAGGTCGCGGATGCGGCCATCGACGCGTACGCGCACGAAGCCGGCGCGGCGGGCGTCCTCGAAGATGTGGAGATGTTCGCCTTTGCGGTCGCGGATGATGGGCGCCAGGACCATCAGCTTCTTGCCGGCGGGCGTGGCGAGGATCGCGTCGACGATCTGCTGCACCGTCTGGCGCTCGATGGGGCGGCCGCACTGCGGGCAGTGAGGCGTGCCGGCGCGGGCGTAGAGCAGCCGCAGGTAGTCGTAGATCTCGGTGACGGTGCCGACGGTCGAGCGCGGGTTGTGGCTGGCGCCCTTCTGGTCAATCGAGATCGCCGGCGACAGCCCTTCGATGTAGTCGACGTCCGGCTTCTCCATCTGGCCGAGGAACTGTCGCGCGTAGGCCGAGAGCGATTCGACATAACGGCGCTGCCCCTCGGCGTAGATCGTGTCGAAGGCGAGCGACGACTTGCCCGATCCGGACAGCCCCGTGATCACGACGAGCTTGTCCCGCGGGATCGTGACGTCGATGTCCTTGAGATTGTGCTCGCGGGCGCCCTTAACGATGATGGCGTCCAATGGCATGGGCGTT
>JANPBN010000262.1:0-2509 GCA_031430415.1 Dehalococcoidia bacterium | reverse complement strand
GGTGATGAGATCGACATCGATGACGTGGACGAACCGGCGCTCACGGAGTCGGGGCTGCCACTGTTCCTCGCGTCGGAGGCGTAGGCCCCACCCGCACGGACCTACGGCGCGTCGGCGCGCAGCGACGCAAGGTGGACGCGCTCGAAAATCAGCGACCGCTGAGCGTCGGTGTGCGTTCCAGCGAGCGCGATGCCATCGCGCCAACCATCGGCGTGGGCGCGGCGCATCGCGCGGCCAGCGAGCAGTCCGTCGTACCCGAACGCCCGGAGCGTGATGCGGCGGTGGGTGCGCTCCGCCGCTTCGATTGCCTTCGGCGCGACCCCGGCCTGGTCCGTGCGGCCGAGCGCCATCGGCAGGTCATACAGCAGATGCGCGGCGAGGCTGATGCGGAGGCCTTCCGCCTGTGACAAACCATGCCGTTGGCGTGCAAAGATGCCGCGCCAGGCTCCGGGAACAAGTCCGTACTGGGCGCGGTCGTACGAGTCCAGCGACCGAAGCCAACCGTGCGCGTGGTCGACGGCGAGGCGTGACATCCACGGTGTCGCGTCGCCGAACGCGCCATTCTCGACGGCTTCGGTCATTGCGGCGACGTACGCCACGTAGCCGCGGGCAAAGGGTGCGCGAGCGTCGTGGGCGCACTCCAGCGCCCGGGCGCGCGATTCGACGACAGTGCCGAGACCGACCATCCCGTCGGCATGCGCGAACCAGCGAGCCGGCCGAATCCGTGCGAGTGGGAGAGCTGCGAGGGCCATATTACACCTCCAGAAGGGCATCAGATCGGCCTCGGAAGGCCGATTGATCTGGTAGCGGAAGATCGCTGTTGCAGGGGCGATCAGCCGGCTACCTCCTTCCTCTGCCTGTGATGGGGGCCTCGTTTTGCGCGGGGCCCTCGTCCGTTTTTCGCCACCGTGCGATTCACGCGCTTCCCTCTTCCAAAAACAACGCTCGCGACCGCCCTGTATTGCTTGAAATCCTCCCCGAACAGGCGTACGCTCGGCGGCAGCAGCGGCCGCTCTTGAGCCGCGGCGTTCTACGAGCGTAAGGAGACCGTGTTGAAGAAGAGCCTGATCCTGGCGCCCCTCCTGCTTCTGGCCGCTGTGTTCGGTGGCGGACTGGCCCGAGAATCGCACTCCGACGCCGAGGCGGCGACGATCAATCCGGTGGTGCTCGTCCACGGCTGGAACAGCTCACCAAGCGCCATGGCAACGCTCAAGACGCGCTTCGAAGCGCAGGGCCGCCAGGCGTTCAGCATCCAAATGCCCGGACAGAACAACATCACCAACGCGCAGGCACTGGCCACGTTCGTCACGAGCGTAAAGACGCAGACCGGCGCCGCGAAGGTTGACCTCGTGAGCCATAGCATGGGCGGGCTATCGACGCGGTATTACATTAAGACGCTGGGTGGCGGCGCCAATGTCAGTGAGTACGTCTCGCTCGGCAGCCCGCATTACGGCTTGCTCCTCGCGTGTTTCCTGACGACGAGCGCTGGAGGGCAGATGTGCACCTGGAGTTCGTTCCTATCGAGCCTCAACTCAGGCGATGACACCCCAGGCGCGATGCTCTACACGACGATCTACAGCACGAGCGACGAACTCGTCCCGAACTCGTCTTCGCGGCTCGATGGTGGATCATGTTCGAAGTCGGTGAGTGGCCTCAGCCACAGCGCCTTGCACGAGGACGCCACCGTGTTCGGCTATGTGCTGTCCGCCGTCGACGGCGCATGCCCCGGCACGTTCCAGTAGCGCGCCGGAGTGGCCTCACCCCTGCCCCTCTCCACGACGTGGAGAGGGGTTTTTCTTGTCTATCGTCACCCGCTGCCCGCCTTCATGGCGTGGAGAGGGGTTCTTCTTGTCTATCGTCACCCACTGCCCGCCTTCATGGCGTGGAGAGGGATTCCTTTTGTCTAGCGTTGAAGGCCAGCGGGAACGGAGGCGTCGGTCTCGCGGCGCGTCAGGATCTCGTCGATCATGCCGTAATCCTTGGCCTGCTCGGGATTCAAGAAGAAGTCGCGGTCGAAGTCGCGGGTGATCTTCTCGGCGTCCTGGCCGGTGTGCTTCGACAGGATGCCGCGGAGCACCTCGTTGAGTCGCAAGATCTCGCGCGCCTGGATCTCGATGTCGGACGCCTGGCCCGATATGCCGCCACCGCCGAGGAGCGCCTGGTGCATGTGGATCGTCGCGTGGGGCATGGCGTAGCGCTTGCCGGGCGCACCGGCGCAGAGCAGCACGGTGCCCATGCTGGCCGTCATGCCCACGGCGTACGTCGCCACGTCCGGGCGGATCAGTTGCATCGTGTCGTAGATCGCCAGACCGGCGTTGATGCCGCCGCCGGGCGACTGGAGATACAGGTTGATGTCCTTCTCCGGGTCTTCGCGCTCGAGGTAGAGCAACTGCGCCGTGACGAGGTTCGCCACGTGGTCATCGATCCCGGTGCCGAGGAAGATGATGCGCTCTCGCAGGAGCAGCGAGTAGATGTCGAACGAGCGCTCGCCGCGCGCGCTGGTCTCGAT
>JANPBN010000261.1:0-2783 GCA_031430415.1 Dehalococcoidia bacterium | reverse complement strand
GATTGCCTCAGAATCAACTCGCGGTTGAGGAGGTAGCATGCACAAGTCTCTCGCGGTCGCGCTATTCGGATTACTCGCTGTGCTCTCGAGCGGATGCTTCTTTAATGTCACGTCCTACACCGAAACCGACGGCACAACGGTCTATGTCGGAGAAGTGCAGAACGACGGACCTCCACTGAGCAACCCGATCGTCACGGGCACGTTCTACGACGCAGCCGGTAACGTGATCACAACGCAGACCGGTTCTGCGTGCCGCGTCATGCCCACCAAGAGCGTCGCCGCTTTCAAAGTGACATTGCCGCCGGGTACCGCGAAGCCCGCCCGGGCAGAATGGGCGCTGTCCGGCAGAGAGGTCGCTGACGCGTATCTCGCAGATGGGCTGTCCGGTCAACTGTTCGGAACAGGTCCGGCGACGCCGGGGACGGCTAAGCCGCAAGTGTTCGGCGAGATTCGCAACGATAGCGCCAACACCTACACAGGCGGATATGTCTGCGTCGCATGGGTGAACGCCCAAGGCGAAGTACTTCGCGTCGCAGAAGCGACCGCGGCAGGGGGCGAATTCGCGCCAGGCGACGTTCTGCCCTTCTCGTTGCGCGAGAGCGTTCCTGCCGAAGCAACCGATGCTCTTTTCTTCCTTGACGCTGGCGTCACCCCTCCCGGAGAGGTTAGGCCGACGTTCGCCGACGTACCATTTTCAGCCTATCAGAACGAATTTGAACTCAACGGACCCAACTTCGCCGGTCAGGGTACGCTTTATGTGTCCCTTGGTGAGATTCATAATTCGGGTCCGAAGTCGTTCTATCCGCGCATGATCGCCGTGCTGCGAGATGGCGCCGGACACCCGACCGGCGTCGGTGAATCATCCCGCGACTTATGTGACGTCCCCGCATTCCCGGGGAGTTTCGCCTATGGCGGGTACATCATGGCAACATCGACGATGCCGCCACCGCCCGTTGAACGACGGATTGAGGCTCAGAGGTTCGCCACTATCGAGGCCGTAGCGAAGCTAACACCATCGAACTTGGCACACTCTCCCGTTTCCGCGGCCATCGAACTCGTCAGTGGAAAGCTAAAGAATCCAGGAACAGGAAGGCTTGCCGCAGCAGTTGTGTGTGCCGGCGCCTACAACGCGGATGGCCTTCTCGTCGGGGTCGGCATGGCGGAATTACCCGAGGGCATCGCCGCTGGGGCGACGGTGAGCTTTGCGGTGAGCGTCCCGGTATTTGGCGATGTCGCATCGATCAAGGCGATCGCCGGAGGCAGAGTCGAGTAGAACCGACCCGTGACGTGAGATCGAAGCTTCACAAGAACGGGCGCTCGAATGAGCGCCCGTTCCGTCTCTGTACGTTGGTCGGCCCGGACTAGGTCGCTGCTGGTGCGGCGCCCTCGGCCGGGGCGGCGCCCTCGACAGCCGTGCCTTCAGCGACGACGGCCGCGAGCCGCGGCGAGGCGACACGAGCGACGACGACATCGGGATCCGTCATCACGGTGACGCGCGTCTCATCGATGTGCAGGTCGCGGACGTGGAACGCCTGCTCCAGCTCGGTCAGCTTCGCGACATCGACGACGAACTCCGCGGGGATATCACCGGGTAGCGCCTCGACGGCGACTGTCTCGACCATCTGCAGGAGCACACCGCCGTACGTTGTGACGGCGTCGGACGTGCCATGCATGACGACCTTCACATCCGCCTTCATCCGCTCCGACATCAACACCTGGTAAAAGTCGATGTGCAGGAGACGATCAGTGATCGGATGGCGGGAGACTTCGCGCACGACGACCGTGCGGGCCGCTGCCTCGCCATCGACCTTGAGATCGATGATCTGGTTCTTCGTAGAAACACGGAGGAGGTGGGTGAGTTCAACGGTGTCGGCCTCGACGGACGTCGATTCGATCTTGTGACCGAAGATGTTCGCCGGGGTGATACCGTCGCGCCGCAATTGCGCGACCTTCTTACCGGTGACGGCGCGAGGCCGCACCTGAAGCTGACTGTTTGCCATATTTTGCTCTCCTGGGGGTACATCGTAGAGGCCCGAAGGCCCAAGAGAGACTATCAAGCGCCCTGCGGCGGGTCAAATGAACTCGGTCCGTGGAGTCTGACAGCGCTACCGGTCGAGCAGTGCGGCCACGCCCGGTAACTCGCGTCCCTCGAGGAACTCGAGCGAGGCGCCGCCCCCGGTCGAGACGTGCGCGTACCGGCCTGCGAGGCCCAGGTCCGTCACCATCGCGACTGTCTCGCCACCACCGATGACGACCGTCGCGGCCGACTCGGCCAGGAAGCGGGCGATGAGGTTGGATCCATGGGCGAACGGCGGCCATTCGGCGACGCCCATTGGCCCGTTCCAAACGACGGTGCGTGCACCGCGGAGCTTCGTTTCGTAGTCCGCGACCGTAGATGGGCCGATGTCGAGGATCATCCAGCCGTCCGGCACGTCGCCAATCGCGACGGTGCGGACAGCGGCGTCCTCGGCGAAGCGGTCGGCGATGACGGCATCGACGGGCAGGCCGATAGTGACGCCGCGTCGCGCGGCTTCCGCGAGAATGTCGCGAGCAGTGTCGAACTGATCGTCCTCCACAAGTGATGCGCCCACGGCGACGCCCTGCGCCTTGAGGAACGTATTGGCCATGCCACCGCCAATGATTATGGTGGCCACCTTCGACAACAGGTGCTGCAACACGGCGATCTTGGAGCTGATCTTTGCTCCTCCAATGATCGCCGCGACCGGCGGATCCGGGTCGCTCACCACCCGGCCGAGGTAGTCGATCTCCTTCTCCATGAGGAA
>JANPBN010000260.1:0-8015 GCA_031430415.1 Dehalococcoidia bacterium | reverse complement strand
TGCTCAGCGAGGTCAGCCGCCACGCAGGAGGCCTCCGATGCATGATCGTCCTCACGTACCGCGACGACGAGCTCGCCGGGAATGATGCGCTGGTCGATCTGCTTCACGCGCTCACGGCAACCCGCGTGAACGTCCACACGTTGCCGCTTCGACCGCTCACATGGCCAGAGACGCGCACGATGGCGCAGGCTGTGCTCGGCACAGCGTTTATGCCGCCCACTGCGTTCGTCGATCAACTCTTTGCCCGCGCGGAGGGGAACCCGTTCTTCACGGAAGAGATTTTGCGCTCTCTGCCGGATGCCACGCACGTTGCGCGCGCCGATCTACGCATTCCTGACCGGCTGCCTCTTTCGGTGAAACGCCTCCTCGATGACCGGATTGCGCGCCTCCCTAGGAAAGCCGTTCGCGCGCTCGCGACGGCCGCGGTGATCGGTCGCCGGTTTGATCAGGCCAGGCTCTCGAAGGTCGTCGAGATCGCCGAACCAGCGCTCGCCAAGGCGCTGCACGGCGCCATCGATGCGAATTTGATTCGCGACGCGGGCGATGGGCGCACGTTCGAGTTTCAGCACGCGCTTGTGCGCGAAGCCGCCGAGCGGATCCTGTTGTCATCGGAACGACAGGAGTTGCATCGGCGGATCGCAGAAGAATTGGAGGCCCAACGCGATCCGGCGGCCGAGACTGCGGCCATCGCCTATCACTACCGCCAAGCAGGACTCTCTGAGCAGCTCGGCCGTCATGCAGCAACGGCCGCCGATGACGCGTGGCGCTCCGGCGCTCCGATCGAAGCAGCGCGTTGGTACGAACAGGCGCTCGAGGTCGCAGAGGCGTCCGGGTATCCCGCGCCCGATCCGCTTCTGCGGCGGGCGGCCGAGGCGTTCGCTGCTGCGCACAATCCCGGACTTGCGAGCGCGACGTTTGAGCGACTTATCGATCGCCAGCGAGCGCAGGGAGACGCCGTTGGCGAGAGCGAGACGTTGGCCGAATTCGCCAACATGTTCCATGGGGATCTGAAGCGGCGGCGGGAACTGTTGGAGCGCGCGCTTCAACTGCTCGAACCGCTCGGCGAAACGGCGTCGCTTGCTCGTGTGTACGCGCGGCTGTCGTCGCTCTACGTCGGAGCC
The DNA here is from genome assembly GCA_031430415.1 of Dehalococcoidia bacterium. Lineage (GTDB taxonomy): Bacteria > Chloroflexota > Dehalococcoidia > DSTF01 > JACRBR01 > JANPBN01. The sequence continues at coordinate 6,894 of JANPBN010000260.1, read as the reverse complement.
TCGATGGCGCGTGAGGCGATAGAGTCCGGCAGGATGGCGCGCGACATCGCCCGCAGCACTGGCGCGATAGATGCCGAGGCGGTGGCTCGCCGAACGCTGGGAACGCTTGCTGCCGCTGGTGGTGACTTCGCGGGTGGCACGCGCCTCCTCACGCGCAGCACTGAACTCGCCAAAGAAGCGCACAAGCATATGGACGTGTACCTGTCGTCCTTGAGCCTCGTGAACGCCGCAATACGCGCTGCTGATTGGCGCCTCGCAGAGGCCACAGCGCGTGAGAGCATCGACTATGTACAAGGCGTCGGAGCCGTATCGGACAGCGGATCATTGATGGCACGCCTCGCAGAAGCGCTGCGGCTGACCGGGCGCATCGACGAAGCGCGCGCCACCATCGACGCCGCGCTCCTGTTGCTCGATCAGGAGGAAACGTACATCTTCAACGGCGCGTTGCTCGTGAAGGCCATGGTGCTCGCCGATCTGGGTCGGTGGCAGGACGTGCGGGAGCTAATCGAGCCCGTACTGCCGGTCGCCGAACTCTCCGGTCAATTCCACATCCACGGAGGCGCGCTACTTCTACTCGCCCGTGCATCGAATGGCGAGGGCCGCCGGGCTGAAGCCACGCGGCTCGTCGACCGGGTCCTCGGCGAATGGCGCAAGACCCAAGACAACTACTACATCCTCCCGGTCCTCTTGTTTGCTTGTAGGATCCGTTGCGAGGACGGCGATGTAGCCGCCGCGCGGGATGCCATCCGTGAACTGCACGGAATCGTCTTGCCCGCGCGCATGTGGTCCGCAGTTGTTCCGGCGGCCGAGGCCTGGGTAGCGGGCGCCGAACGCCGCACGGACGACGCGATCCGCCTTTGGGAAGAGAGCGCATCATCGTTTGAACGCCTCGGCATGTTGATCGATGCGTGTCGTTCGCGGTTGGAACTGGGCCGCGCGCTCCTTGTCCGTGGCGATCGGGATGGGGCGAGAGGCCATCTCCTCTCGGTCCGGGTGCGGTTTACGGGCGTCGCGTTGCCCGAAGCAGAGGAGGCCGAAGCCCTCTTGCGGCGTCACCGGCTCATCGGCACGCGCCCTGCCGCCGACGGCGGTCTGCTGACGGCGCGCGAGCGGGAGGTCGTGGCGCTCATCGCGGAGGGGCTGACCAATCGGCGGATCGCTGCGCAACTCACGCTGTCTGCGCGCACGATCGATAACCACGTGAGCCGCATCCTGAACAAGCTTCAGCTAGCTTCGCGGTCCCAGGTCGCCATGTATGCCATCGAACAGGGCATCACGCGCGGCGGGCCAGTCAAGTAATCCAGGCTCTCCCGTCGGATTGAGTGGAACTACTCTATCGGGGCCATTGGCCCCCGCCTAGCATTGACCACAGAGGCGTGCAACCATGCCCGCCGATCTCGAAGTAATGCAGAACGAAGAAGGAAGGAATTTCACATGATCCGCTCAATCTTGCGACGCCACGCACCTGTGCTCTTGGCCGCCTCCGTGTCCTTGGCAGCGCTTCTCGCGTTGTCAATCACCGCTCCGCCCGCGGACGCGGGCGCCACGCCGTCGGTGACGATCGTGATGGTGTGCGATCGCGGGTTGCCTCCCACTTGGGACGGTTCCCTCCGCGGGATTTACAACATGAGTTTCCAGGCGGCGAACGGCACGACTGTCGGATTCGGTCCGTCTCTGGAGTGCCCTGCAGCGGGCGGCAGGGTGAGAGCGAAGGTCACGACCTCCGCGCCGGCGGCGTCCGCGGGTTTCTCGTGCTGGAACGGCACCATTCAGGTGGGGAGCAGTTCCGGCCCGCTCCCGCTGACTGGGGACTGCGTCGACTCTGGTATGCATTATGCAAAGGTCACTATTCGCTAGACGGCGCGACGGTCAAGAGGACACGAAGGTGTACTCAACGACCAAGCGCCTGTTCACAGGCGCCGAGAAGTTCGATACGAAAGCAGGAGGATGCCTTCGGCGTGCGCCTCGCCTGCGCCGCACGCCGGGCCGGGTGCCGTTACGCACCAGTGGGGCAGGAAGCGGACGGATGGCGGTTGAGGGCATCCGCCATCCGTCCGCAACGAAGCTTCGAGCGGGATGCCGAGTAAGTCTTTGTTGATGCCGGCGTCTAGGTTCCCTGGAACTCGACGGGAGGCGCGGCCGCGATGCAGTCCTCGATCGCGAGATCGGAGCGTGGATCGCGCAGGAACGCGGTGCGCAACTCGGCAACGCAGGCCGGCCCGTTCTCGATCACGCCCGAGGTCATGGTGGGGAATACGGCGATAATCGGATCGGAGAAGGCTCTGGCTGCGTCTTCCGCGAAGGCCGCCGGCGAGAATGGGTTCATCGCGCCGGCGAGAATCAGCACCGGAACGGCGCTGGCTCTCACTTCGTTCCAGAGCACGGAATCCCCATTGGTCGGCCAGTGCGCGCATGTGTCGGCGACGCGGACCGTGCCGCTGAAGAGCGGAAACGCGGCCGCCTGCGCCGCGAGCCCGGCGATCGAAACAAGAGGCTCCTCGTCCTCGCAATAGAGGCTGTTCCACAGTCCCCAAACCGTGGCCGGATCGAGCGGCGCTTCCTCGACGACGTACGCAGCCAGCGTCGTGAGCACGCCGTCCCCATCGCTGTTGATCGTCGATGCGATTAGTGATCGTGCCCCGGGATCGCCGAGTGCGGAGGCGAGAACCGTACCGAGTCTGTCGCCGTCGACGTAGACGGGAATGTCAGCGCCGCCATCGGGATCCGGCACGTCGATCGTTACGGGGTTCAGCTTGAACTCCTCGTACCGTCGCGCGAAAGTCACCTGGAGGTCGGGAAATTTCAGCGTGCACGCTTCGTCCATGCGGCATGCTTCAACGTACGCCTTGAACGCAGCGTCGGCGCGCCTGGCGTGCGTGTTTGCTTGCGCGTCGAACGGCAGAGGATTGGTGATGACGACCGCTCGCACCAGATCGGGGTGGCGTTGCGCCACCTCGATCGCGGCGCGACCCCACTCGCGGTCCCCCTGCAGATTCATCTGCAGCCAGCCCTTTGCGATTGCGAGGTCTCGTATGTCTGCGGCGATGTCGGCCGTCCCGAACTGATTCAGATCGACACCTTCGGCGACGAGGCGATCGGCGCAGGACTCCGTCGCATTGAACACCAAGGCGTCCTGCTCGGCGCCCATCGGCAAGGCCATGATGACGCGCGCGACAGAGGCGATCTCCGGGCACGCGAGCGACGGGTCGCTCAGGTTGCCGCCGCGGACGTCGATGGCGACGAACTCGCCGTATTCGCGGATGTTAGATTCCGAGAAGTTGTCCTGGAACCCACCGATCGTCACGGTCGCAACCCCTCGGTCTTTGCCGCGCGAGGGATATGTAGTCACCTCGATCCGGATCTTGCGATCAGGATGAGCCCGATCTTGCGGAACCACCAGCGTTTCGCAGTCGGCGTCGGACGGCGCGTCCTCGGGGCACGGGCGGGGTTCGATGATCGGCGTGTAGCCTTCCGCGCCCGGCAGCGCGCGCCGCGCGCGGCCGGGCGAGCCGTCAGAGTCGCTCGCCGTCGCGATGATGATCGCTGTGCCGATGCCCGCGGCGGCAGTCAGGGCCGCGACTACCGCGATGAGCACGCGGCGCTTTGGCGCCCGTCGCTTCTTTCGTCGTATGGGCTTCGGCGCTGAAGTGTCGCGCCAGACGACCTCGACGACGGGAACCGGTTGCGGAAATCCCTTGAACGCGCGCTTGCCGGCGGCGCGGAATTGGGCACCGCCGCGCGTGCCGACGAGCGAACGTACGACCTCCGACACCAGTATCTGCCCGGGTTGCGCCGCCGACTCCAGCCGCGCGGCTTCCACGACGGGCGTTCCGAACCAGTCGCCGTCCTCGTGCGATGCCTCGCCGGCACTGACCCCGATGCGCAGTTCCAGGCCCAGCACATGACCGTCGTGCTCAATCGCTGCGGCGGACCGCTGCATTTCGATAGCGCAGGCGACGGCGTCGGCCGCACTCGTACGGAACGCCGCCATCACGCCATCGCCGGCGCTCTTGACGACGGCGCCGCTACGGGCTTCGACGTTCAGCGTGAGCGCCAAGATCAACGCGCGGCGTACCTGGTCGTTCGCGTCGTCACCGAGTGTCTGGAGCAGCTCGGTCGAGCCGACGAGGTCGCCAAACAGGAGCGTGACAACGGCTGTCTCCGGCATGACCAGAATGCTCCGCAGGGCGTTTGCGCCCCGTCGTTCGCGACGCGGTACAGGCTAGCGAATCATGGGCCGACGGTGGGTTCCAGTCAAGGCTAACCCGCGTGGGTGGTGCGGCGGAGGTCCGGCAGGGCAGTTACGACCTGCCCGTAGATTCGGGGGTGGCACGGGTGGAGGGACTCGAACCCCCGACAAGCGGTTTTGGAGACCGCTGCTCTACCAGCTGAGCTACACCCGTCCGCAGCGGCTAGTATAAACCACGCCCCATCGACCGAGAAACGAACGAAGTGGCGACCGGGTGCGCGTTCTGCGGCATCCAAAGTATAGCTACGTCTGGGCGCTCGGACAGCCACCGCGCAGCGCTACCGCTCCGGCCCAGCCTCGGCCTCGATGATGCGGCGCACGATGTCTGGGAAGTTGCTGCAGATGCTGTCGACGCCGGCGCGGCACATCTTCTCCATGTCGAACTCGTCGTCGACGGTCCACACCATGAACGTGAGCCCCCGCATCTGGCCGCGCCGCACGCGCTCGGGTGTAGCCCAGGCGTGGTAGACGCTGACGCCCTGCGCGTTCAGTGACAGCGCGAACCCAAAGAAGTCATCCCATTCGACGACGCGTCGTCCATCGGTCAGCAACGCCGATGCCATGCGTGGCTCGACCGCGCGCATCTGTTGCACAACCTTCGGGTAGAAGCTGTGCGTCTCGCAGTCGGCGATGGCCTCCGCATCGCGCACCACCATCGCGACGCGTTCTTCAATCTCAATCTGCTTGATCTCGATCTGGAGCAGCGCGTGTCCCTTCGTCAGGTCGATCACTTCAGCGAGTGTCGGGATGCGGGCGCCGCGGAACTGTGGCACGAACTGGCGGGCCCCCGCATCGAGCGCGCGAACCTGCTCCAACGTCATCTCGTGGATGTTGCCTTCGCTGTCCGTCGTGCGGTCGACGGTCTCGTCGTGAATCAGCACCGGGATGCCGTCCGTGGTGCAGTGGACATCGATCTCGATCGCGTCTGCGCCGAGGCGCAGCGCCGCCTCGATGCCCGCCAGCGTGTTCTCGGGCGCATGTCCCTTGCAGGCGGCGTGCGATGTCACCAGCGGCAGTCTCATGACGCGAACTCCCCTCGGTGCGGTATTAGCTGCAGCAGCGCGTCGGCGAGCGCCATGCCCGCGTGCCTGCCCGGCGAAACGGATTCTTCGTAATTGTTGTTGCGGCCCGTCATCCACTCATCCGCGGGCACAAAGTATCCGAGCGTGTCCTGGGTCAACCCGAAGAACATGCGATGCCGGGCGCCCATCGAAGCACGCAGGGGCAACGCGAGCCGTGTCAGCACTTCGCCTGGCGCAACGAGCGCCTCGAATCCATCGCCGATGGCGAAGTGTCCGCAGTGTGACGCGATGTAGGTGCCCGTTTCGCGCCGGATGATATGTCGTTCGCTCATGCCCCGTAGCGCGGCGACGATCTGCGCCAGATCCGATCGCCCCGCCGTGTGGAGTGCTGCGGATGCCGCGCCAAGGCCACCGGAGGTGCTCAGGATGTGCAGCGCGAAGCCGGCGCGCGCAACAGCATCTTGCACGCGTTGAGACAGCCCCTCGAAGTGCATGGGTACCTCGAGGGCGTGCATGTTCAAGACGAAGGCGCCGCCGATGTCCTCGGCGTCACGCATCGACGTCAGCGCAGTGGACGCGACCGCCTCGCCGAGCGACCGTGCAGCGTCCTCACCGCCGGACTGGGATGGATTGACGTCGCCGATCGCGCCGTTGATGTAGATGGCGACGCCGCCTGCCTCTCGTTCGATGGCATCCGTCGCGAAGCCGCACCAGTCGCGAGAGACGCGCGTGTCCGCGGAACCGATCGCGGTCGGGTGACATGCGTAGTTCACGATCGTCGCGATGCCCATGCCTTCGGGCGAGGTGAGTCGCATCGTCGTCAGCGTCTCGTCGGTCTCCGGCCAGCCACGTCGGTTGACCACGAGCCCACCGCCAAGCGCAGTCGTCGATGCCGTTGCCCGCGCCGGCGCCAGTTGCTTGTACGCAAGCCAGATCGCCTGGGCGGCGTTCTGCGCAATGTACTTGCGATAGCCGTCCGGCACACCGCCCCAGAGCCCCTGGAGGTCGGGACTCGCGTGGCTGTGCGTGCAGGCAATGAGAATCGACTCGGCGGGCACGCCAATCCGTTTTGCGGCGTCTTTGCGGATAGTCGAGAGCAACGGCCCTGACGCACCGACGAGATCGAGTGCCGCAACTGCGAACGCAGAAGTGCCATCGCTGACGACGACGGCGCGGCACTGCGGCTCATCGAGCACGCCGGTCGCGCGCCGCTGACGGTACGACCCGAAGCCACCGAGCCAGACGCCTTCGCGCAGATCCTCCAGCCGGGGCGATATGGAGACGCTCGCCGCTCCGGCGGAAAGTCCGCCGCTCATTCGAACTCGACGAGGTGTTCTTCGATGATCGTCCGCGGCGTGAGTATTACGAACAGCCAGAGGCCGATGCCGATGACGACGAGGTCATCGAGTTGTCCTAGTAGCGGGATGAAGTCGGGAATGATGTCGAACGGCATCGCGACGTAGGCGCCGATCACCGGGAGTATCGACTTCGCGGCAAGCGGCACGTCTGGATCGCGGAACATCCGCCAGATGAGCGCGCCTTTCGCCCGCAGCGGTAGTGCCATGATGCGCTTGTTGAGATCGCGTTTCATGCCGCGATTATACCCGGCCAGCGTTACATCAG
>JANPBN010000259.1:0-4428 GCA_031430415.1 Dehalococcoidia bacterium | reverse complement strand
GTCGCCAGCCTGCTCCGCATCGAGGGCATCGGTGACGGCGCGATGTGGTGGTTCTTCCTCGTCGCGGTGTATGTGCCGGTCTCGGTGCTCGCGGCGTGGCCGTTCGCGGTGGTGACGGGGCTGGTGCCGCGGCGGGGACCTAACCCCAAACCCCTTCCCTGAAGGGAAGGGGCCTTTTCGGCAGTGGATCAGGGGCCGGGTGAGGCTGGCGCCGGTCGTCGCCGGCATCGACGCGCCACGAAGGTGTAACCCATGTCCTCGTACACGTGTTACCCATCTCCCCGGTCTGAACAAAGGGAAGGAGAGCGCCGTCACTCGAGGCGTCGAACCTCTACCGACTAGCGGGGCGAGCGGCCATACTGACCGGACATGAGCGACCAACACTCACCCGCCGCCGCGGCCGGGGCAGACCTAACCCCCAGCCCCTTCCCTAGAGGGAAGGGGAGCGCCGAAGCGGGCGGCCATGGTGACCGGACATGAGCGAACAACCGTCTCCCGCCGCCGCGCCCGGGGCACGCATCATCGCCGGACGGCGCATCGACTGGGGTGCGAGGGATGTCGGGTTTGGCGCGCTGTGGTTTCTGACGCTGTTCCTTCTCGTACCGATCCCATTCTCGCTGCCGTTCCTGTTCGCGTACGGCGCCGAGGCGGCAGAATCGGTGGGTGCGCTGCTCGTCAGTTCATGGATCTCGCAGGCGGGCCTGCTCGTCGTCGCGGCGAGCTTTACCTTCCGCAAGTACGGAGGTTCCTGGGAGCGATTAGGCTTCGTCCCGGTCGAGCGACGGCACCTGCTGTGGGCGCTTGCCGGCTTCGCTGGCGCCATGGCGGTGGTGATTGGCTACGGGCTCGCGGTGCAGGTCTTCAACATCGACTCACTGCAATCCAACTGCGCCGAGCAGCTGCCGGATGTCGTCGTGGGCGACCCTGTGCTGATCTCGTTCGCGGCAGTCCTGGCGCTGTGTTTCGCGCCGCTGTGCGAGGAGACGTTCTTCCGCGGCTTCGTGATGCCGGGACTTGCCCGCAGCTGGGGCGTGCCTGCGGGCGTGCTCATCAGCGCCGTGGCGTTCACGGCCGGCCACTCTCAGCCCGATAGCGCTATGGCGACACTGCGCATTCTGTTGGCCATCTTCCCGATCGGGTTGATCTTCGCCATCGTCTATCTCCGATCGGGCAGCATCCTTTCGACCATACTTGCGCACTTCTGCTTCAACGTGCTCGGCACGATCGGGATCGCGACGTGCAGCCGATGAGCCGGATCGCAGAGATGTTCACCCGGGTCCGCGCAGAGAAGCGCATCGCGCTGATGCCGTTCTTGACGGTGGGGTACCCCGACTTCGAGTCCAGCATCGAGCTGATGAAGGCGATGGTCGACGCGGGCGCTGAAGGGCTGGAGCTGGGCATACCCTTCAGCGATCCGCTGGCTGAGGGGCCGACGATCCAGCGATCGTCGTACCACGCGCTGCAGGGCGGCACGACCCCGGCGCATGCGATCGAAGCGGTGCTTCGCTTACGTCAAGCCGGGGTTGCCGTGCCGCTGATGCTTATGGGATACTGCAACACGTTCCTCGCCAAGGGTGAGGAATTCATTATCTCGGCCGCGGCCGAAGCTGGCGCCGACGGGTTGATCATCGCCGACCTGCCGCCAGAAGAGTCGGACGAAACGCTGGCGATCTGCCGAAGTCATGGTCTCGACCTGATTTACCTGGCAGCGCCGACATCGGACGACTCGCGGGTCGCGGCGATCTTGGAGCGGGCGCAGGGCTTCGTGTATTGCGTCGGCGTCGTCGGAGTGACCGGCGCGCGGGCGGCGATCGAAGAAGAACTGCCGGAGTATCTGCGGATGCTGCGCTCTTCGACAGACCTGCCGCTGGCGGTGGGTTTCGGGATATCGAAGCGCGAACATGTGGTCGCGCTGTCGGGACTGGCGGATGCCGCAATCGTCGGCAGCGCCGTGATCGACATCATTGAGTCGTCGCCTCGTGACGAACGAGTGAAGCGGATACGGGATTATGTTGAGGTGCTCACCGGCCGAATGGAGGCAAGCGCGTAACGCCTGCAGGGGTCACGTTGTGACGTCCGCAGGCGGCACGTGGCCGTATGCCTTCGCGGCCGGCGTCTTTGGACGCTAACGCGAGACCGGCACTCGACACGGCAACCGGGAGTACACACGAGGCGATGCGGCTGCGCGGGATTCGCGGCGCGACTACGGTCGACGTCAACACCAAAGAAGCGATCCTGCAGGCCACCACCGAACTCCTGACCGCCATCATCGAAGCCAACAACATCCACCGCGACGACGTCGCCAGCGCCTTCTTCTCGACGACGCCCGACCTCAATGCGGAGTTCCCGGCACTGGCGGCGCGCCACATGGGTTGGTCGGATGTCGCGCTGATGTGCGCGCACGAGATGGATGTGCCGGGAAGCCTGCCGATGTGTCTCCGAATCCTGCTTCACGTGAATACGGAGACACGGCCGGCGGACCTGAGATTCATCTACCTGCGAGGGGCGCGCGCTCTGCGGCCCGATCTGGCGAACGAGCCCCGTTAGGGCATTGACGCGAACCGCGGACACGAACGAGACGCCTGCCCGTTAGGACAGGAGGAGGACCGCACAGATGATGGTGATCATGAAGCCGGGACACACCCGGCAGCAATTCGAGGACGTTATGAACCGGATCAAAGAGGTTGGGCTCGATGGCCACCCAATCGTCGGCGTCGAACGCACGGTGATCGGCCTCGTCGGGCTCGACCGCATGCATCCTGAACTCGCCGACGAGCTCGAGACGATGGAGGGCGTCGAGTCCACCGTCAAGATCAGCGCGCCGTACAAGCTCTCCGGCCGCGAACTGCAGCCGGCCGACACGATCGTCAACGTCAATGGCGTCCGCATCGGCGAAGGCACCGTGACGGTCATGGCCGGGCCGTGCGCCGTCGAGAGCGAAGAGCAGCTGATGAGCACCGCTCGCGCCGTCAAGGCCGCGGGTGCTTCGGTGCTGCGCGGCGGTGCCTTCAAGCCGCGCACGTCGCCGTACGGCTTCCGCGGGATGGAGGAGGACGGCCTCAAGCTGCTGGCACAGGCACGCGAGGAAACGGGCATGCCCGTCATCACCGAAGTGATGTCCGAGAGCACGGTGCAGCTCGTCGCGCGTTACGCCGACATCCTGCAGATCGGCACGCGAAACGCGCAGAACTTCTTCCTGCTGGAAGAGGTTGCGATCACGGGGAAGCCGGTGCTGCTGAAGCGCGGCATGTCGTCATCGGTACAAGACTGGCTGCTGGCGGCGGAGTACATCCTCAACAAGGGCAACAAGAACATCATCCTCTGCGAGCGCGGCATCCGTACGTTCGAGACGGCGACGCGGAACACGATGGACATCAATGCGATTCCGCTGGTGAAGGAACTGAGCCACCTGCCGATCATCGCCGACCCGAGCCACGGCACCGGCAAGATGAAACTGGTGGAGCCAGTGTGCCTGGGGATGGTGGCCGCCGGCGCTGACGGCCTCATCCTGGAGGTGCACCCGCACCCGGAGAAGGCGCTCTGCGACGGCGCGCAATCGCTGACGTTCGATGCCTTCGCGAGCGTGATGGAGCACACGGCTGCCGTCGCGCACGCCGTCGGCAAGCGCATGGAGCGTGAGGCCGTGGCGGTCTAGGGTCGGTTTCAACACAGAGACGCAGAGGGCGCAGAGGTTTTTTCTTGTGAGCGTACCGGGCTTCCATCTTGGGAGCCCCGCTTCTGCGTTTCGGGTTAACGCAGAGACGCCCGCACCGTTCCGGGGGGCAGAGCCCGCACCGTTCCGGGGGGCAGAGCAGAGGGCGCAGAGGTTTTCTTAGTGAGCGATACGGGGCTTCCAGCTTGGGAGCCCCGTTTTTTGTTTTCGGGTTCACCACAGAGACACAGAGGTCACTGAGGTTTTCTATGGTCTCCATTGTGGGAGCCCCGCCTTCGCGCCATCGGCTCAAACGCCGAGAGCAAGGGAACTCAGCAGGGAGCCACAGTAAACGCGGTGGCAACGACGACGAGGTCGAGGGAGTTGACCGCGCGATCCTTGTTGACGTCCATCATGGCGGCGGTGGTCGAACCGAAGCGTATGGCAACGGCGAGGAGATCCTGCGCGTTGACGATCCTGTCCGCGTTCACTGAGGCGATCTCGGTGCGGTCGCCGCAGGCGTCGAGATCGGTGTTGTAGGTGGTCGGGCTCGACTGGTAGCCCTTCACCTCGATGCCGTCGGTGATGCCGTCGTTGTCGCTGTCCTTGTCGAACGAGTCCGAGCCGACGATGTCTTCGATGTAGTCGGGCAGGCCATCGCTGTCGGAGTCTCCCGCCGGGAAGACGGGCGGTCTCGACGCGGCGGAGGTCGGGTCGTAGCCCATGAGGCACTCTGCTCCGTCGCGGACGCGGTCGCCATCTGTGTCGGCGTTCAG
>JANPBN010000258.1:0-5056 GCA_031430415.1 Dehalococcoidia bacterium | reverse complement strand
ATGTGCCCGATGACCGTCATCTCGAACGCGGGAAATGCGCTCATCGGCACCGTCACGTCGTCGCGCGCGGAGATGCGGTGCGCGCCGACATCGGAGCCCTGGACGGTGAGGTGCGCCATCAGCACGGTCGGGAGACGCATGGGAGCGGCCTGCTGTTGGAGCGCCGTCATCTCCTCGACGAAGCGCATGGCCAGTCGCTCGTTGCGCTGGGCGGCAGCGCCGGTGTCGTCGGCCTTCAGGTCGTAGCGGGCGGCGTTCGGGAACGGCAACAACACGACATTCACGCGCTCACCGGACGCTTCGACGGTGAGGAGGCGCGGCCGCGTGACGAGCGTGATGCGGTCTTCTCTAGGCGCCGCATGCGCGCCGAGCCAGAGGCTTGCAGTCTCCATGAAGAAGTCCCGGTCGTGATTGCCAGCGATTGCGATCATCCGCATGCCACGGGCGAGCGGCGCGGCCAGCGCTTCCATCATGCCGGCGACGACGGCGCGGGCGCGACCGCGCTCCTGCGCCTCAAAGACATCGCCGGCGACGGCGAGCACGTCGACTGCATGCTCCTCGCAGTACGCGGCAATGCGGCGCAGGTTGCGCAGTTGGTCGTCGAGTCGTGGTTGGCGGTTGGCGCCGGCGAGTTCGTAGCCGAGGTGCCAGTCCGAACTGAAGAGGATCTTCACGCGCCCTCCGTTGCCGCAGCTGTTCCTGTGAAGCGTGCCGTCAGCTCGCGACAGGTGTTGTCGCGATAGCACGACGCCGGACTAGAGCTCCATCGCCGAGGACCGCCGCTTCGAGGCGTCCGATGTCGCCGACTTCGCGGCCTCGACTCCGGGAGCGCGGGTGGCGTTCGGGAGCGATTCGGGCGGCTCGGTGCTGGACTCTTCCTTCCGCATCGCCCACGGGGGCCGCGGCACCTTCACGTGCAGCGCTTCGCGGAAGTTCGGCGCGACGATCACCTTCTCCTCGGCGCCCAGGCGCAGGGCCAGCTTACGGTCACCTTCCGAGAACCCCCGCCAAATGGAGTCCGCCAACTCCTGCCCGCCCGAGCGCCCAAGCACGCGCGTCTGGCTGTTCTCGATGACGACCTCCGAGACGCGGGACCCCTGCTGCTGCGCGCCGTAGAGGATGATGCCGCGCGAACGCATCTGGCTGGCGACGTACTCAAACAGCTTCGTGATCGCATCGGATGCGCCTCGCGGCGCATAGCGGTTCAATTCGTCGATGACGACGAGGAACGTCTCGTGATTCGCGGCGTTCGGACCGGTACGCCCCTCGACGAGTTGATTCAGCACGGAGGCGATGACGAAACGCTGCAGATGCGCGTCCTGGATGGATTGGATGTCGATGACGATGACATCCTCCTCCGCAGTGGCGATCGAGAGCGGCCGCCCATCGTGCTCCTCGCGCCGCAACAGGCCGGACTTGCCCGCAAGGACGCGCGCGAGGCGGCGCCAGAGCGCCTGGATCGTCGACCGGCTCATCGTGCGGAGAGACTCGTCGGTGACGTTCTCATCGTCGGGCGTGGCCTTCTCCTGGATGTAGTCGAGGAGTTCCTTGAACGTCGTGGTAGGCGCGCCGTTGTTGAGCGTGTTTCGGTTGTCAAAGGCGAAGTCCATCTCGTCCGTCAGCTGCTTGCGGGCGGCATCAGCAGCGCTCACCTCGACACCCATCTTCTCGTTGAAGCTGCGGCCGCGCGCCGTTGTGCGCGTCGCAGAAAGGCGATGCTGGATCAGGTTGATGAGCGTCGCCAGGTTGTCGTTGGCGCGCGTCTCGTCGGAGAACAGGAGATCGAACAGCCCGAAGTCGATGGTGTCCTTCAGCGACCATGAGTAGGGCCGCACCTCGCCCGGCCGCGGCGTCGTGATCGCGATCGGCGCGCCACCGCGGATCGGCTGCTCCGGCGCGTAATAGGCGATGCTGCGGAAGACGTCGGGCGAAGGCACGCCCATGGCCTTCCACGTCGCGGCGTCATCGGCCGTGAACTTGGTCGACCAGCGATCAAGCCAGAAGAGATCGAAGCCTTTGACGTTGAAGATGACCGCTTTAACCCGCGGCGCGTTGCCGGTACCAACTTCTGCGACGGCGCGCGACTTGAGCGCCGAGATCGTCTGCGCGGTCGCGATAGTGAGAAACGACGACTTCGTTCCGGCTCCCGCCGCGCCGTTCACATTGAGGTGCCCCGCTTGCGCGCCGAGGAGGAAGTCCTGATCGAGGATCGCCCGGCCCGCCGTGGTGCGGCCGCCGTTGCGGATCAGGCCGACGACAACGCCGCGGTCGTCGGCGTAGGCGTCCATCTCGTAGGCGCGCTCGGCGTCCTGCTCGCCGCACAGGTGGACGGTGCTGCCTTCGAGCGGTGGCGCGAACACCTGAGGAAACGTATTGACGACGCGCGCCTTCGCGTACGTAACGCCGTCACGATCGAGCATGAGGTCATCGGCGACGGGATCGCCGTCGTGCGCGGCGAGTTCCATATGCATCGAGCTGATCGTCGAGCGCCGGTACACCTGCTCGACAACGCCGAACAGTTCGACATCCTCGCCGCCCATGACCGTCGGAACACGCACGATCTGCGTCTGCTCGACGAGCGAGCCGGCCGCGACCCAGAAGTAGAACTCATCGACATTCGCTTCTTGTCCGACGGGGCAACCGATGCGGCCGATCGCGCGCGGTTCCCCGGACGCAGCACCATCGGGCGCATTACCGTTCGTGTTCGTCGTCATCGCGTTGGCTCCCGTAGTGTCTTGGCGTCGTTGAAGAGATGATGCAGCTTCCGCACGAGCACTTCGACGTCAGGCAGGATCGCGTGCAAGTGGTCTTCGACGCGCACGATCGGCTCAACGCTGATGCCGGATCGCCCGTACGCGAGATCGCGATGACGCAACCGGTGCACGTACGCCGCGAGCCCCGAGAGATACTCGCTGCGATCAGACGCGTGGGCACGCTCGACGTACGCCAGCGGCGCCGTCAGCCGCACGACGCCGTAAGACGGCGACGTACCGGCCTGCGCTGACAGCCGCACATACGTGTTCACAATATCGACGTGCTGCACGGTCTTGAGGACGAACGCCGGTGTCCGCTGGCCCGGCTTGAGCGTGTACAACATCTCCTGCAGGTTCATCGGCAGGTACTGCGTCATCTGCCGCTTGACGAGGCCTACGGCCGGCAGATCGTGTGTCGCCATCGCTGCGAGGCGCCGCTCGAGCAGTCCGTCGACAAGCGTCGGCGTTTGTGGAGCGGCGAAGAGGACGGCCTTCTCGGCGTTCTCCATCACTTCCATCGCGAGGGACCGGGTCTGCCGCCGCATCGCGTCGAAGTCGCCGAGAGGTTGCTGCGACTCGCGGTCGTACAGCGCGATGCCAGCGTCGGCGAGCCGATCGCGAGCATCCGAAAGCACGGCCGGATCGATGCCATCGTTGTAGAGACAGAGCAACTTGCGCGCCTGCGCACCGGCGCCACGTCTCGTCGTGCGGCCATCGAGCACGAGCGACGCCGCCGAGACGACGGCGGCGATCATCGGCCGGCGCCGAAACGCCACGAGCAGTGACCCGGCGGTGCGTGTGAATACGGAGCCATCGATGAAACGCACGGGCGCGTCGTGGGGCGGCGCCCCGGGGTCGATGGCGCGCCAGGCGTGCGGCGCCAATTCGTACGCCAGGTCGATATCGTCAGCGCGGCCTTCCTCCTCCTCGTCGGCCTCGTAGGCGGCGAATGGAGGAGCGCCGGCATCGTTCAGCGCAGTGGCTTCGAGCGGGCCGAAGAGCGGGCGACGGGAGGCAGCTACGATCAACGAACACCCCAATATCGGAACATTTGTACGATAGTATGCCAGCGAGGGCATCGACGTCTAGACCCGTTCGACGGAACTACGCCCCCGGTCGCCGGGACAGCCGCACCACCACGCCCGCCCTCTCCGGAGGAGACGCGCCGCCGACCGCGATGCCTCCGACGCCGTGGCAGTTACAGTCGCATCCACGCCCGACAAGCGGTAGTCGGCCGCGAACACAGCGGCATTGCATCCATGCGTGCGGTGGCGGTGCAGATTCTTCGTCGCCGCACATCGCGCGCGGCATGGCTGCGCCGGCTGTTATGTTCTGTACCATCTCACTCCGTCGCAGAGACTGAGCGGGCGCCCGCCCTCGCTCGCGCCCGCTCAGTCCGGTTGGCGGGTCCGCCGCGAGGCCCATCAAACGAGTCTACGACGAGGGCGCGACAACCACTGTCGTTTCGATCTCAGGCCTGAAAAAACGGCACCGGCGGGCATGGTGCCCGCCGGCGTCCAACGACTTAGGTCGGCGCGAGGCTAGATCGCCTCGATGATGGTCGAGATGCCCATGCCGACGCCGATGCACTGCGTCGCCAAACCGTAGCGCTTGCCGCTCCGCCGCAGCTCGTGGGCGACCGTCGAGACGAGGCGGGCGCCCGTCGCGCCGAGCGGGTGGCCGATAGCGATCGAGCCGCCGTTGACGTTGACGCGATCCATCGGGATGCCGAGCTCACGGCAGGACGGGATGACCTGCGCGGCGAAGGCCTCGTTGAACTCGACGCGGTCGATCTGGTCGGCCGTGATGCCTGCGTGCCGCAGCGCCTTCCGCGTCGAGGGGATCGGACCTAGGCCCATCAGCTGCGGCTTGACGCCGGCGACGCTCATGCCGACGATCCGCGCGAGCGGCGTCAGGCCGAGTTCCTTCGCCTTCTTCTCGCTCATCAGCAGGGCGGCGGAGACGCCGTCGTTCGTCGGGCAGGAGTTGCCTGCGGTGATGCGGAGTTCACTGCCCGTGAGGCTGGTGATGCCCTTCACCGGGTTGAGGCCGCCGAGTCCTTCGATGTTGGTACCGCGGCGAAGGCACTCGTCCTGCTCGAAGATCATCGTCTTGCCGCGCTCATCGGCGAGCCAGTTGCCCTGGTCGTCGAAGACCGGCGCCTCGATTTCGAGCGGAATGACTTCGTCCTTGTAGGTGCCGCGGTCGTACGCCTCGGCCACTTTGCGGTGGCTGTCGACGGCGAACTGGTCCATTTCCTCGCGGGAGAGTCCGTAGACCTCGGCGACGTTCTGGGCCGTCTG
>JANPBN010000257.1:0-8680 GCA_031430415.1 Dehalococcoidia bacterium | reverse complement strand
GTTGCGTCGAGGTCCGAGCCAGACCCCATCGCCATCACGCGCCCCCAGTTCGAGGTGTTCCCGTTGGCGGAAGCGTACCGGATCGGACTCGGACTCTTCGGACCGCTGGCGCCGGTTGACAGGCAGCGCGTTCGGTGTTCTGATCAACGAGTCCAATGGGTATTAGGAGGTGGATCATGTTCGGTTCTGTTTTTCAGATGCGCCCGAAGGCAGGGATGGCCCAGCAGTTGCGTGACACGATGATGAGCCCAGATCGGCGTCCAGCCGGCATGGTCACCGCGTACCTGTTGACGGAAGGCGGGGATGCATCGGTCTGGGGCCTCGCGGTCTTCGAGAGCGAAGCGGCGTATCGAGCGAATGCGGCTGACCCGGCGCAGGATCAGCACTATCAGGCGTTCCGCGCGCTCCTCGAGAGCGATCCGGAGTGGCACGACGGGGCGATCCAGCAGCGCGCTGAGTGATCGCATCGCTCTCCGGCCAGACACTCCTCGGGTCGGGTCCCCAGTGCCGCCATCGCGGGCACGTCGACAGTTGGTGGTGCTTCCGGCAGTCTCACGTTTGACGCGTTAGAACGACATTCCTGCTCCGGCGCATTTCGCGCCCGCCCGCCTTCGGGCGCGGGCTTGGCGGCCGATAGTGAAAGCGGAGGCGCCGGATCCGTTGACGTCAACTGGATCGGGATAGCAGGAGTGCACATGAAAGAAAAAGTACTAGCGGCCTTGCTGACGCTCGCCCTCATGGGGGGTGCTGGCTACTGGGCTGTGACCTCAGCTGACGCACATGGGGACAGGTCGGATCCGGGTGGCATCCCGGACGATAACCCGTCGCATCACGATGAGGACGGCGACGGCGAATGTGAGAAGGGCGAGACGATCATCAAGACGACGCCGAGTGGCAGGCAGGTACGCGTTCCCTGCCATGCCGGTGGCAACGGCCACGACGACGGCGATCGCGACGACGGAGACGGCAACGACGCCGACGACGCCGATGACGATGACGATGAAGGCGAACGTCACGACCGAGGCAACGGGAATGGCCACGGGACGGACAGCGGTGACTGACCGCGCATCGAACGCAGAGTGAAGCAAGGCGCCCCGACTGTGATCGGGGCGCTTTGCGTTCCCGCGGTTCTATTTCGCCAGCGAGGCCATGTCCTTCTCATCCAGGTGCTGCCCTTCGAGCAGCACACCGCGCGGCGCTAGTGTCCGCCAGAATGCGACTTCGACCGCCTCCGGCAGCTGGAGCAGGTGCGCCGCGTCATCGAGCGAGAGCATCAGCGGTGCGTTGCGTGCCGCCAGCGCGCCGGTGTCGATCCGGTACAGGTACGCGCGAACGTCGCCGTCATCGTCAGCGCGGACGAGCGAGAACGCTGGATTCTGCTCGAAGTACGGCCGGTACGAGAGTGAGCTGAACCCGCCATCGTCTCCGGTCAACAGCAAATGCGTCGCATCGTTGTCGCGAATCGCTGTGAGCAAGTCCTCCTCGGCGAGCGCTACGTCATAGCTTCGCCCGCGGAACGGACGGAGGCCGATCCATGATCGCGCGGTCACCAGGTCGGTGGACGCGTCTTCGTATCGGAACATCGTGCCAAACGCCCGGACTCCGCCGTCGTCCGGCACCGTCACACCGAGGGTTGGTAACTGCCGGATGGGCAGCGCGCCGTCGGTATCGACATAGAGTTGCCCAGCGTATAGCCGGCTCGCGAGCACGGACGATCCGCCGGGAAGTTCGCGAAGCCAGGAGGCGATCATCTGCTCATCCCGCGAGCGCCAGTCTGTGGCTTGTCCGTGCTCGGCGGAACCGGCGCGAAGGTCACTCGCGAATCCGGCGATCGATGCCAACGCGACGATGGCCACCGTAGCGGCGGCGACGCAGCTGGTCTCGTCCCAACGCCATCGCCGCGAAGCCGTGGCGGCCGCGTCGAATACGGACCACGCGAGGATTCCGTACGACAGGTAGGTCAGCCAGATCACCTGCCGCGGTTCCCATCCGCGATTGGCGACGTACATGTACAGAGGCGCGCCTAGGCCGACGAACAAGAGCGGCATCGTTTGTCTCCCGCCGCCGCGGATCGCCAGCCACACCCACGCCAGGGCGATGAAGAGCCACGGCTCGGTGTTCGTCCCAAAGACATGGACGGTCCAATCCGGGACGCTGCTCCAGTACTCGAACGGATGCGGCTCCGGGCGCGACTCCAGCACCCAAAGCATGGCGACCGCCCACGCGGCAACGATGACTGTAGCGGCGACGTACGTCCGTGGTGGTCGCAGGCGCGGTACCCGCCGACCGGCGAGGGTCAGTGCGGCCAGTCCGCACAGCGTGAGGGCGGCGAGGCCGCCCTCGACCTTGAAGATACCGCCGGTGTGCCACGCGACCCAGCCGAACCACGGGACCACCAACATCGCGAACAGGCAGTAGAACACCGCCGCATCGCGCCAGGGCCGTTGCGCCTGCGTGACGAGTCCGTATGCGACCGGCAGCGGCAGCCAGAGGACGGCGGTTTCCTTCGTGAGAAACGACAGCCCGAGCAGAGCGCCGGCGGCAGCCTGCCACCGCACCGATTCTCGCTGGCGCGCGGTGATCAGCGCCGCCGCGCACGCCATGAGCCACATCGCTGCCGGGATGTCGACAAAGAATCCGGACGCGAGTTTCGCGGGTGCGGCAGCCAGTGCCGCGAGCAACACAGCGCCTGCCGCGACATCCCGCCCGAACAGCAGTGCGATCAGCCAGTACAGCGCGGCGAGAGCGCCGATCGCGTAGGCGAGCGGGACGACACGTGCGACTTCGACGTCATTGCCGCTCAGCCGCAGGATGGGCGCCAGCGTTGCCGGATAGAGCGGCGGACGGTGGACGATCGGATCGCCCGACGAGTACTCTACGCGCCCATCGGCGATGCTCACGGCTTCGGACAGGTAGAGCGATTCGTCGGAGGTCAGTTCACGCCCGGCAATTCCACTCATCGCCCGGATCAGCAAGAGGGCGATGGCGAGCGCCATCAGCACAGGCAGCAGCAGCCGAACGGCCGTGACCGTGCCTGTCGCCGATTCTGATGCCCCGTGCCACTGCGTCGTCGTCATCCGGCTCCTGTCTGTCCCGCAGAAGGATCGGCGCATTCCAACAGAATCTCCATGTCGATCCGAGACTTAGGGCGGGTAAGCAAGGGGTTCACCATCATTTCGTCTCTATCCGGGCGCTCGATCGCCGCGATTGCGGCTTCTCACTGCGCGACTGCACGCGCGGGGCGCCGAATCACGATGTCATCTAGCACGGAGGTTTCATTTGGTTCGCGCCGACGCACTCGCCCGGCAGCGCTGGGGGATCGATATCGAATCGATCGAACCCGGCCCCGCGCCGGACGTCTCGATCATCATGCCGTGCCTCAACGAAGAGGCGACCGTCGGCCGCTGCGTGCGGAAGGCGAATGACTGGTTCAAGCAGGCCGGCGTTTCCGGCGAAGTGATCGTGGTCGACAACGGCTCCACCGATCAATCCAGGGTGCTCGCGATGGCCGCAGGCGCGCGTGTCGTCGATGAGGAGACACGAGGGTACGGCGCGGCCCTGATGCGTGGCATCGATGAGGCGCGTGGGGCGTTTATGGTCATGGGCGACTGCGATGACACGTACGACTTCAGCGACCTGACCGAACTCGTCGACCCGCTGAAGGGTGGCGCCGACATGGTGGTAGGCGACCGGTACGCCGGTATTCAGCCGGGCGCCATGACGTGGAGCCATCGTTACATCGGCACGCCAGCGATCAGCTTCATGCTCCGCATGTTCACCGGCTCGAAGCTCAACGACAGCCAGTGCGGGCTGCGGGCGTTCACGCGCGACGCATACGAACGCATGGGTAACGGCACTGAGGGCATGGAGTTCGCCTCGGAGATGATCCTCAAGGCCGCCCGAAAGCGGATGAGCGTCGTCGAAGTCCCAATCAAGTACTACCCGCGCGCCGACGAGAGCGAAGCGAAACTCCGGACGTTCCGGGACGGTTGGCGTCACCTGCGTTTTCTGCTCCTCGCGACGCCGAACAGTTTGTTCACGCTCCCGGGTGCGGTGCTCACGTTGCTCGGCCTGGCACTGGCAGTCGCCGCGGTCTTCGGCTCGTCGAGCGGGGTGGCGATCGGGGGCATGAGTTGGCAGCCGGTCTTCGCCGCGCCGATCCTGACGGTGCTCGGCGTGAACGCGCTGATCTTTGGCGGCATGGCGCGTATTGCGACGACGGCACGCGGCCTGACCCCTCACGATCTCACATTTCGCCTTGCCGAGCGGATGTTCACGTTCGAGACGGCCGTCGTCGTCTGTTCCGCGCTGATCGGCGCCGGGTTGGCGCTCGATGTGGCGCTCGCCGCATCGCTGCTTCCCAACGAACTGGCCGTGGCGGCGCTGGCGCAAACCCTCATCCTCATTGGCGGGAATTTTGGTCTCGCCGGATCGCTGGCGGCGATCATGAACGACAGGATCTAGCGACATGCGCATCGCCATCGTCTACGACGCGATCTACCCGTACGTCACCGGCGGCGCCGAGCGACGCTACTACGAGGTCGGGCGCCGATTAGCCGCGCGAGGCCACGACGTGACGTTCGTCGGTTGGCGATGGTGGGACGGCGCGCCCGTCGTGCGGCGGGATGATGGTACGTGGGTGCATGGCGTCGGCATGCCGCCATCGCTGCACGACGGCGAAGGCCGCCGCACGTTCCGCGAGGCGCTCGCCTTTGCGGCGCGCGTCGTGCCGGCGGTTGCCCGGATCGACGCCGATGTCATCGAGTGCTCGTCGATTCCGTACCTGCCGGCGCTTGCTCTCGCGCCGATGGCGAAGGCGCGTCACATTCCACTGGTTGTTTCGTGGCACGAGTACATGGGAACGCGATGGAGCACGTATGCACCGGGCAGAGCGCGCGTGGCCGCGGCTGTGGAGCGTCAGGCCGCACGGGCAGGTGATCTCCGCGTCGCGGTCTCACGCTTCACGCTCGAGCGGCTGCCGGGCGGGCCGCGCGCGATCGTCGTCCCGAACGGCGTCGACGTCGCGGCCTCGACCACAGTTAGGGCTGAGCGCTTGGCCGATGTCGTCGTTGCCGGCCGACTTGTGCCGCACAAGCGAGTGCACTTGTTACTACAAGCGCTGCTTCATGCTCCAGGCATAACCGCAGCCGTCATCGGCGATGGCCCAGAACGCGAACGCCTCGAGGCGTACGCGGTGCGGCTGGGTGTCGCCGATCGTGTCCAGTTCCTCGGCCGCGTCGATCCCGATGCCCGTGTCGCGGCGCTGGTTAAGGGTGCGCGATGCGCGCTTGTCGCATCGGAGCAAGAGGGGTTTGGCATGACGGTGATCGAAGCGATGGCGGTCGGCACGGTGCCGGTCGTCGTGCGGTCGGAGCACAGCGCGGCAGCCGAACTCCTTACCCATGGCCGCGATGGTTACGTCGTCGATGCGGATTCGCGCGCGATCGCCGCTGCTATCGGCGAGATCGTCGGTGACCGCGACCTGCGGCGCCGTCTCGGTCGCGCCGCTCGCGGCACATCGCGCGGCTACGACTGGGACGCGATCGCTCGGCAGATGGAGGTCGCCTTCGCTGATGTATCCGGAGCGCGGTTGGTCGCCTCAGAACCGTTGGTCGCACCCTTAGCTGAGGAGCGTGCTGCATGAGCAAACCCATCGACGCGATCCGCGCCCTGTTCCGTCACGGCGAAAGGGGCGCTGCGTCATACGGACAACTCGGCCTTGACCTTTCCTCTCGGGACAGCGAAGGAGAGGCAATTCTGGCGCCAGGCGGATTCGCCGATCGCTATTGGGCGCAGATCGCAGCTGCGGCGATTGCGGCCTCGTTCACGGCGTATCTCGTGTGGTTGTTCACGCGCTTCGCACTGCCGCCGAGCGGTGACTCCGGGCAGTGGCTCGCCGTCTCGCGCTTCTATCTCGGTCAGGATGTTCCCGCCGATCGTTCCGTGGCGACGCTACCGCCGATCGTGCCGCTGCTTCTGGCCGGGCTTTCGCTTGTCGCGGGGAAGCCGGGCGCGATCGTCGTGCTTGCAGCCGCGAGTTTCGCAGCGCTGGGTGCTCTCTCCTACGGGCTGGGGCGGCGGATGACGGGCGCTGCCTCGGGCGGCCTGCTCGCGGTCGTTGCCGTAGTGGCGGTCCAGCCTCAGCTGTTCGAGATGTTCGCCGTCGGCGCGTATCCGCAGATCGTCGCGCTGTTGGGGATGGGCGTGACGCTCTTCGCCGTGCTGGCGCTGGTCGAGCGACCTGACGACGATCGATCGTGGTTACATCTCGCTGCGGGAGTCGCGCTGACCGTCTTGTCGCACACGCCGTCCGCGATGGTGCTGCTGCCGGCGCTAGTGGTCTCGCTCGCGTACGTGCTCTGGTCGTCTTCGGATCGGAGGGCCACTGCGAAGCGGGGCGGGCGCGTGCTGGCGCCGGTGCTGGGACTGTGGTGCGTCTTCCTTTTCATCAATCGCGATGTGGTGTTCGACTTTGCCAACGTCCCCGCCGCGTTTGAACTCAAGGGGCCCGAGACGCTCTTCGACAATGTTTGGCGCGACAACGTCCAGCGCGCGATCTTCGGACTCGGGCTGATCCTTCTCGTTTCGGTGCCGCTGTTCAACCGCAGCGCCTCGGACTTGAAGGGTCGACCCGATCTGGCGCTTGTGGCGTGGACGGGCACGGTCTTCGCGCTCATTGCCTACGCCATCGTGAGACAGACGGGCACGGATTATCCACGGTTCGCCGCATATCTGATTCTGCCACTCGGACTCGCGGCGGCGACAGGTATTCACGCGCTCAACCTGTCTCGCGGCGCGACGGCTGCGCTCATCGTTCCGGTTCTGCTGTTCGCGAGCCACGATGGCCTCAACCGTTTTGAGGCGGCCGCCCGCTTCTACGGTCTCAATGAGCGGAGCGACGAACTGCGCGCCACCGCCGGATGGCTCAATGATCAGCCGGGCGATGGCGGCGTCATCGCGGCGACGCGTGAGACGAAGTGGCTCCAGGCGCTGACGGGCCGCGACTCGCTGCTGTACCTTCCTCGCGTCGCGATCACGCGCCCGTGGGAGGTCGAGCGCGCGCAGTCTGCCGAGATTGTCATGCGTGCGACGGCGGGAGCGGAAAGCGGACGCATCCTCGCCACGGTGAACGATGGCGGCACGGACTACGGCAAGGTGATCGCTGTCGGCGTGCGGATCGATGCGTTCGACAAGGGCATCTACGAACAGACGCTTCAAGTCAAGGACCAAGGGACGATCCTGTCGTACGAGACGTACGGCGTCTCCCGAAGGATCCGGCTCACGGGACTGGTGCCGGAGCCCACGACCACGTACACCGACGACACGGGCGTGCACATGATGACCGTCTTCAATGGCGCCGATGGGCTGCCGTTGCAAGTCATTCGCGTCGTGACGGTCGACCAGTTCGATCTTAGCGTCGTGGCCCTCGACTACCACGTTGGGCTGCCGGATGGCGTACGTCCGCGTTCGCTCGTCATCGGCACGGACGCGTCTGATGCGATCACGATCGCAGAGGGCGGCGAGATGTACCTCGCGGCGATGCAGAAGGACGGCGACGAGGTCGCGCTTCGGGTGCAGACGTCCTGGGTGGGCGATCCTGCGACCCCGGCGAGCGCGAATCCGCTGCTGACGTGGCGGCGCGCCTCGGCGGTCATCGATGTTGGTGAAGGCGACCAGCGCATCCCGTACACCCAGCTCTACGATCCGCTGGCGCTGCTTCCCGCCGAGAACATCCGGTACATCGTCGACCGGAACGGCGACGGGGCATCGTTCCCGATCATTCGGCAACTCGGACTCGAGCCGGTGTACACGAACGGGGAGTACAGCGTCTATGACGTTACACAACGCTAGCACTGTCTCGGCCGACGAGGCCGCCTCGCGATGCAACGCGGCGATGGGCGAGGCGCGACGCGTGCTCGTCATGGGTGGCTACGGCTGCGGCAACCTCGGCGATGAAGCGATCCTCTCGGTGCTATTGCGCGACCTCCGTGCTGGGCAGCGCGACGACATTCGCGTCGTGTCGGCGAATCCGCGCGAGACCGCGGGGCTGCATGGCGTTGATGCTGTCGCCGCGACCCCCGTGCACCTCGGACGGGCGCTGCGATCGTGCGACGCGCTCGTCATTGGTGGCGGCGGCATCTTTAGCGGCTACATGGGCAAACGCTCGATGGCGCTTCCGGCGCTCGCGCTGGCGGCCTCGTACGCCGGGAAGAAGGTCGTATTTCGCGCGCTCGGTGCGTACCGGACGACGCCGCGACCCGTCGCACGCGGCCTCGTTGCGGCAATGCAGCGTGCGGCCTTCGTCAGCGTGCGCGATGGCGCGACTGTTGACGCACTCGACACCTTCGGGCTCAGGCGGACGGTCATACGCGAGCCCGATCCGGCGCTCCGGTTGCTGCGGCGACCGTACGGTGGTGCGCTGCCGCAGGCGGCTGTTGGCCTCGCGCTCCGGCGGGTGCGCGATCCGCTGACGCAGCATCGGCTCGAGGGTGAGTTCGTGCGGGCGATCAATGCGCTGGTGGACGCGGGACGGGCGCCGGTACTGCTTCCGTTCTCGGCGCACCCGTCCGCGCTGGTAGAGCAGGATGCCGAGTACGCCTGGCGGCTGCGCTCGTCCGCGCGGCGGCCCGATCGCGTCCACGTTGTGAGCGACGTGCGGCACCCGGGAGAGATGCTGGAC
>JANPBN010000256.1:0-3264 GCA_031430415.1 Dehalococcoidia bacterium | reverse complement strand
TTCTCGTTGACGCCGCCGATCGCCTGCACCTGTCCCAGCTGATTGACCGACCCGGTGACGGCGATGCCCTGTCGCAGCGGCACATCCGTGATCGCCGAGAGCAGGGCGTAGAGCTCGGTCGAGGACGCGCTGTCGCCATCGACCTCGTCGTACACCTGTTCGAAGGCGATAGTCGCGGCAAACGACAGCGGTTGGCGGTGCGCAAACTTGCCGTTGAGGTACCCCTGCAGGATGAGGAAGCCCTTGCTGTGCGACGGCCCGCTCTTCTGCACCTCGCGCTCGATGTTCATCACCTGCCCACGACCGAGGCTGACCCGCGCCGTGATGCGCGACGGGCGCCCGAACGCGTAGTCGCCGAGATCGTAGACCGAAAGTCCGTTCACTTGCCCCACGACGGCGCCAGAAACATCGACCTTGATGATGTCAGCGGCGATGAACTCCTGGATGCGGTCTTCGACCGCGCTCGACCGGTATACCTTGTGGTCGATGGCGTGGTCGACGTGGGCAGCGCTGACCGCATCCGCGCCCTCATCGCAGGCCCAGTAGTCGGCTTCCACCATGAGGTCGACGATGTCCATCATCCCGAGCGAGAGCTTGGTCTGGTCGGACACGACGCGGGAGCTGTGCTCAACGATGCGCGCGACAGCCGTGCGATCAAACGGCCGCATGCCGAGATCAGCGACCTGCCGCGCGACGAACCGCGCGTAGAGCTGGACGTGCTCGTCGATGCGCTCCACATCGGTCGTGAAGTCGGCCCGCGCCTTGAACAGCTTGCGGAAGTCCTCATCGACGTTCTGCAGCGTCTGAAAGACGCGCCCGGAGCCGATCATCGCAACCTTGACGTTGAGCGGGATGGGCTCAGGCGCAAGCGTGGCGGTGGGAATGATGCTCATCTGCTCGCCCGGATTCTCGAGGCGCGCCTGTCGCGCCCGGAGCGACCGCTTCAGCGTGTCCCAAACCAGCGGTTGCGTTAGGAGATCGAGCGCCTGCACCACGAGGAAGCCGCCGTTCGCGCGATGCAGCGCGCCCGGCTTGATCATCGTGTGGTCCGTGATCATCGCGCCGAAGCTCGATCGATAGTCGACGCGGCCGAACATGCGGAAGTACGACGGATTGTCCTCGAAGACAACGGGCGCTGCCGTGCCGGGCGTGTTCGTGATGATGATGTTGACCTTGTAGCGATTGAAGATGCCGTCGAGGTGCGGCATGGGCGGCATGCCAGGCAGCACGGGCGCTTCTGGCTCCTCCTGTCCGCGAAATGCAGGAATGTTTTCGAGGATGTCCGCCGCAAGGCGCTCGATGTAGGCGACGACCTCCGCTTCGTCAGCGTAATCGCGCTTTAGTTCGTCGATGAGCGGTTGGCTGAGAGCCACGACGACCTGCCGGTCGAGGTTCGCGAGCAGCTGCGCCGCGCCGCGATCGAGGCGGCGGACCTGCGGCGCCATCTGGGCGATGATCGAGTCGAGGGCGGCGGTCTTCTCCTTGATCTCGCGGCGACGCTCCTCGGGAAGCAGCTCGTACGCCTCGCGCGTTAGCGGCTTGCCTTCGACGATCGGCACGGTCGTGATGCCCATTGGGGTGACGTTGACCGCCATGCCACGACCGGATGCTTCCTTCTGGAGTGATTCGAAGAGGCGTTCACGTTCGCCCTGAACTTCGCGCCCAACCTGGTCGCGGCGTTGGGCGTACTCGTCGCTCTCGAACGCGCGCGGCACTTCACGGCGCAGCGTAGCGATGGCGTCATCGATGTCGTCGCCGAGTTGGTGGCCCTTGTCGGGCGGCAGGCTGACGGCTTCGGGGCGTGCCGGATCCTGAAAATTGAAGACGTAGCACCAGTCGCGCGGTGTCGGGCGCGCCTTCGCGATGCGTTCGAGCTGGATCCGGAGCTCCGTCGTGCGGCCGGTGCCGGGCGGGCCAGAGACGAAGACGTTGAAGCCCTCCGCCTCAATGCTGAGGCCGAAGTCCATCGCGCTGACGGCGCGATCCTGGCCGACGGTGCCGTGGAGCGGCTCGAGTTCGGCTGTCGTCTTGAACTTGAACGCACGCGGGTCACAGGCTCGGCGGAGCCTGGTCGCGGATACGCGAAACGCGGCGAGGCTCTTCGTCACGCGGTCTCCCTTCCGAACACGAGTATCCTACCCCAGCGGCGCGCGACAGGCATGGCGGCGGGGGTGCAGGCGCGGAGATGCGCGTTTACCATGCCCCGGGCACTGGACGAAGAGGCGCGATGAGCAGCGAGCCCGAGCCACCAGTTTCACCGAGCGTAGCCGCCCGGGCACGCGACTATGCCTCCGCGTTCGCGACGTCCATTGGCGCGGCTCGGACAGAGATCGTCATCGTCGCTGCGATTACGCTGATCGCGGCCGTCCTGCGGCTCTGGGACATCGGCGCGGTTCCGTTTGGCCTGCACGGCGACGAGGCATGGACGGGGCTCGATGCACGGAGCATCAAGCAGAACGGCTGGATCGGGCCGTACAACCTGCACGCGCTCGGCCAGCCCATCGGTCCGCTGTACTTCACAGCGCTCCTGTTCCGCTTCCTGCCGGAGGACGTCACGACGATCCGCCTCTCGATGGCGTTCTGGGGCATCCTGACGATCCCGCTGACGTACCTGACGTTCCGCTCGATGTTCGACCGGACGACCGCGACGTTTGCGGCGGTGATGCTGGCGATCATGACGTGGCACTTCCACCTGTCCCGGACGGGCTTCATGGTGACGACGTGGCCCTTTGTACAGATGCTGGCACTGTGGCTGCTTTGGCTCGCGATCAAGCGCTCGAATGGCTGGCTGTACGCGGCTGCGGGGCTGGTTGCGGGCCTCGGCGTGTACACGTACAACGCGTACCTGGTGTTCCTTCCCGTGCTGTTTGTGCCGATCGCCTGGGCGTTCATGAGCGCACAGACGCGACGGCGCCGACTGCAGATCGTGGGTGGCGCCGCGCTGGCATGTGGCGCGGGACTGCTGGCGGCATGGCCGCTCATCGACTACGCGCGCGACAATTCGTACGTCTACCGGTATCACCAGAAGGTCGTGGGAGTCACGTACAGCGACCGCTGGGAGCAGGGATCATTCGCCGATCGCGCTGACATGCTCTGGGATCGCGGCGTTGAGTGGGGGAGTGCGATCGCGCTCGGCGACCGCCCCGACTTCGGCGATGGACTGGCGACGGCGGGGCAGCCGGTCGTCGACCCCGTGATGCTGTCGCTCGCGCTCGCCGGCGCGCTGATGGCGCTGCGGAGCGTGAAACGAGCCGAGTACGCGAC
>JANPBN010000255.1:0-8449 GCA_031430415.1 Dehalococcoidia bacterium | reverse complement strand
CGCATCGATCACTATCTCGGCAAAGAGACCGTGCAGAACATCATGGTATTCCGCTTTGCCAACGGCATCTTCGAGCCGATCTGGAACCGGCGCTACATCGACAACGTGCAGGTGTCCGTGGCCGAGACGGTGGGCGCTGAGGGGCGCGGCGGCTACTACGAGGATTCGGGCGCCCTACGCGACATGGTGCAAAACCACCTGCTCCAAGTGCTGGCGCTGGTGACGATGGAGCCCGTCGCGGCGTTTCGCGGTGATGCGGTGCGTGATGAGAAGGCGAAAGTCTTCCACGCGATACGGCCGATCGAGGACATCGCCCGGGACACCGTACGCGCGCAGTATACGTCGGGCGCGATCCTCGGAGAGCAAACACCGGGGTATCGCGAAGAGGAAGGCGTCGCGCCGACGTCATCCACCGAGACGTATGTGGCAATGAAGCTCCTGATCGAGAATTGGCGCTGGGAAGGCGTTCCGTTCTACTTGCGGGTTGGCAAGCGTCTGCCCAAGCGGGCGACCGAAGTCGCGATCACGTTCAAGACGGCGCCGCTTCACCTCTTCCGCCAGACGTCGAGCGAGTCACCCGCGCCGAATCTTCTCGTTCTGCGCATTCAACCGGACGAGGGGATCTCCCTGCGCTTTGGCGCCAAGGTACCCGGCACGAGGAGCGATGTCCGTTCCGTAAACATGGACTTCCGGTACGGCAGTTCGTTCAGCGTCGACGCGCCGGAGGCGTACGAGCGCCTGCTCCTCGACGCGATGCTCGGAGACGCGACGCTGTTCACGCGTTGGGACGGCGTGGAGGAGGCTTGGGACCTGCTTACGCCTGTGCTGGACGCGTGGGCCGATGGCGCGTCCCCTCTGCAGACGTACGAGGCGGGTAGCTGGGGTCCGGATAGCGCACGCGAACTCATCGAGCGGGACGGGCGTGAATGGCACCGGATGTAGCGCCAATCGAACGGTTGGAAGAGCGGCCCATCGGCGTCGATCCGGCGACGATCGAAGACGAGTTCGCGCGGATCTGGCGTGAGACATCGGGCGCCGGTTTCGATGAATCATCCATTCGGCTTCGCGTACTGAATCTCGTTGGGCTTGGGCGCAGCGAGGGCGCCGTCGACCGGTTCGAAGGCGTGATGTCGGTCCTGCCGCAGCGGCACCCGTGTCGCGGGCTGCTCGCAATCTCGTCCGCCGCATACGACCGCGTCGAGGCGACGATCTCGGCGCACTGCTGGCGCTCCACGGGCGGGCGCAGGCACGTCTGCTCCGAGGAGGTCAGCCTGAGCGGTGGCCCCTCGCGAGAACGCGAGCTTGCATCGGCGGTGCTCGCGCTGCTCGTGCCGGAAGTACCAGTGTCGGCATGGTTCATCGACGCGCTGGAACCGGACGGATACCTTGCATCGGAAGTGCTGGAGGCAGCCGATGTTGTCTTCTTCGACAGTGCGTCGTCGTTAGAACCGGGCGATGCATTTGCGGCGGCGCTTGGCGTGCGCTCCAAGCATGACGTTGCGCTCGCTGATCTTGCATGGGGCCGGCTGGAGACATGGCGCGACCTCACCGCCCAAATCTTCGATGGCGACGACGGGCCGCGCGAATTGGCGCAGATCTCGTCCATCGAGATTCGAGGTGACGCAGGCGCGACATCGGCGGAACCGCTGCTGCTGGCGTCGTGGCTGATCTCACGACTCGGCCTGGCGCTTGCGGACGTCAGCCGAAACGGTAGTGCGCTCACCGCAACCCTGTACGACGGCGCACGCGGCGTTCAGGTGCGCATTGTGCCCGGCGCACTGGCACTGGATGAACTGCGCCTGCGGACACCCGACGCCGAATTCACAGTGCAGTGCCACGCGTCCAGCGGCCACATGCACGTGCGGGAGGAGTGGGACAGTGGCTCGGCGCGGCGAACCGTGCTGCCGAGGCCAGCAGATGAAGCGTCGCTCATCGGTGTGGCGCTCGATGGCGTGCGTGGCGGCGCTGTCTATGAGGCGACACTGCGCACCGCGCTGGCGCTTCTGGGCGGGTAGCTTTCGGGTCAGATCACTAGAGGAAGTCCCAGACGATCTCCATGAACTTCTCGAGTTGATCGTGATGCACCCAGTGTCCGGCGTCCTTCACGAGTTCCGTACGGTAGTCGTGGAACGACGATGCCTTGCCATCAGCCTCCGGATCCGAAGCCCAGCTCTCGGAGCCGCGGATGAGCAGCACCGGGCATCGGATCTGGTTCCAAATCTCTCGCGCCTCCGCGATGTTGAACTCGTACGGTGAGTGCAGGCGCACGTAGTTGTCGAACTTCCAGCTGAGCGTGCCGTCGTCGTTCGGCTTCGAGCCGTGGACGGTGAGGTGGTGAGCCATCTCCTCGCTGAGGTGCGGGTTCTCCTCGCGCATACGCTTCTCGGCAGTCTCGATGGACGGGTACTTGCGAGGGTTGCGGGAGTCGAACTCCTGCATGTGCTTGATCCACGCGCGCATGCGGAGTGACGCGGCGGTGGGTTCGCGTACGGGAGGGCCGAGTCCTTCGACGGCGACGACCTTCTTCACGTGGTCCGGGAAGACGCCCGTGTACTCGAGCGCGACGGCGCCGCCGAGCGAATGGCCGATGACGGTGAGCGGATAGCGATTGAGCTCCTGGCCGAGCATCGCGATGTCGAGGACAAACTCAGGCAGGCTGTACTGGCCGCCGACCGACCAGCCACTGTCGCCGTGTCCGCGGAGGTCGGGCGCATAAACGCAGTAGCGTTCTTTGAGGCGCACCGCGACCTGATCCCAGGTTCGGGCGTGGTCACGGTTTCCGTGGATCAGCAAGAGCGGCGGATTGGCTTCATCGCCCCAGACGGCATAGTGCAGCTTCAGGCGTTGCGACCAGTAGTATCGTGATGCGGGACCTTCACTCAATCGGGTAACCCCTCCGTCGCACTACGCATCCGGGCATTGGGGCAACGCTACGGTAACGCTGTAGCAGCGTCAAGAATGACCTGAGAATCCAGAAATGAACTTCACGTCGGCCGTGGCTGTTTGCTGAACGGAAGAAGAAAGAGAGTCTGCATTGGCGGACTCTCTTGTGCGTCTGTATCGAGACGTGCTTAGCGTGAACCGCGAAGGCGCGGATCGGCGATGTCACGGATCGAGTCGCCGAGCAGGTTGAACCCAAGCACGGTGAGGCTAATGGCGATACCGGGGAACAACGGCCACCAGATGTGGATCGGGAAGTTGTTGCGTCCGGCGCTGATATCGGTGCCCCATGACGGGTTGGGTGGCGGAATGCCAAGCCCCAGGAACGACAGCGCTGACTCGGCCAGGATGGCCGCGCCGAGACCGGTCGTAACAAGAACGATGCCGAGCGGCAAAATGTTCGGCAACAGGTGGCGGAAGAGGATGCGCGGCGCCGATGCACCGATGGACCGCGCAGCTTCGACGTACTGGTTGTTCTTCTCGGAAAGCGTGGCGCCGCGCACGATGCGAATCACGGGGAAGATCGTGATGAGCCCGATGACGATAATCACGTTCAGCCGGCTCGGGCCAAGGACGGAAACGATGATCAGCAGCAACACAAGTCCCGGGAAGGCGATGATCGTGTCGACGCTCCGTTGAATGAGCGTGTCAACCCACCCACCGAAGTATCCCGACACGATACCGATCACCATTCCGATGGTGATACCGCCACCGACTGATGCGATGCCGACAAGCAGAGAGGTCTGGGCACCTGCGATCACCCGGCTGAGCATGTCGCGTCCGAGGTTGTCTGTGCCGAACGGGTGCGACATCGACGGGTCGGCGTACACAGGTCCCGCCCCGATCTGCGAGTATGGATACGGCTGGATGTATGGAGCCAGCAATCCGACGGCAACGAGCACAACGATGACGGCGAGCCCGAATGCGCCAAGTGGATTTTCCCGCGCCAGGCGGGTCAGTTTCTTGAGCCGCGATGGTCGAGGCCGCATCTCGGCCTCTTGGCGCAGGATCTCGTCGAGGCCGGGACGGAAGGTCGTCGATGTGGAACTCATGTGTATCGAATCCGCGGGTCGATCCATGCGTACGTGACGTCGACGGCCAGCTGAGTCAGCACGACCACGGCGCCGATATACAACGTCATCGACTGCACGACGACGAAGTCACGTTGAAGGATCGACTGATAGGTGTACAGGCCGAGGCCCCTGATGCTAAAGATGAGCTCGATGAACAGCGATCCGCCGAGCAGTCCCGTGAATTGCAGACCGAGGACGGTGATGACCGGAATCATGACGTTCTTCAACGCGTGGCGGTAGATGACCGTGCGGCCCTGTAGTCCTTTCGCTCGCGCCGTCCGCACGTAGTCCGCCTGCATGACCTCCAGCAGCGACGAGCGCGTCAGGCGCATGATGGTCGCCGAGGCGGCGGTGCCGAGGACGAGTGCGGGGGGCAGGAACTGCCGCAGGTTATCGAACGGATTCTCCCAGATAGCTATCGTCGTGCCGATTTTGGGAGGCGCGTAGTCCCACAGCGCGCTCGGTATCAGGAACACCATCGTCGCAAGCCAAAAGCTGGGAATCGATAACGCGAGGATCGCGACGAACCTCACGCTGAGATCGACCGGCGAGTTGCGGTACACGGCAGAAATCACGCCCGCCGGCACACCGAGGAGGATCGTGATGATCATCGTCAGCGTGAGTAGTTCAATTGTCGCCGGGAGGCGGTCCCGAATGGAATTCGAAACGGGTTCCTGGGTGAGATTCGCGCGTCCGAGGTCGCCTGTGAGGACCCCGACAGCCCAATCGCCGTACTGACTGTCGCTGTTCCAGTGGATGATCGGAAGGTCGGTGTCCACCGAGATCGGAAAGTACGGTTTGTTGAGGCCCAACTCCTCCCGCCGGGCCGCGACGTCCTCCCGCGAGACGAACCCACCACCGGAGCTGATGAGCGCGGCGTCCCCCGGCGCAAGCCGAAGCAACGCGAACGTCGCGATGGACAGCAGCACCAGGATGAACACCGCGGTCATCAGCCGCCGGATGATGAAGTTCGACACGAATTACGCCTCGATCCATGACGAGCTGCTGACGAGGCCACCCGTGACCCCACCGACGCCCGACGGAATGTTGTGCACCTTCTTGCTGTAAGCGCCGTAGCTGAACGGCGTCACGAGCGGGAGCCACGTCGGCCCCTTGCTGTAGATGACCTTCTGCGCGTCGCGCACAGCCTGAATCTGCGCTTCGAGGTCCAGGGTCGTCTTCGTCTTCAAGATTGCCGCTTCGATCTCCGCATCGTTGAGTCCGATGAAGAATGAGCGGTCGGAGAGCGGGCCACCCTTGGAGTGCGCGTCGATCGGCACTTCGGGCGTCTCGTACGACTGGTTGAGCGAGAGGCTCATCGTGTAGTTCAGCGTCTGGTAGTCCGAGTACCAGGTGCCGAAGTCCTTCGGATCCTGCTCGATCTCGATGCCGGCGGCCTTCATCTGTTCGAGGAAGATCGGCAGATGCTTGTCGTGCTGCTGGATGTTCGAGCTCGCGGGGTACATCATCTTGACCTTGATGCCACCGACGGCTTCGACGAGCTTCTTTGCTTCGGCAAGATCGAACGGCTGCACCTGCTTGAGTTCGTCGCCGCGGAAGGCGTAGGCACCTGTCGACCAGTGGACGAGGCCGTTGGCCTCTGCTGCCCCCTGGTAGACGATCTGGACGAACTGCTCGCGGTTGATAGCGAAGCCGATCGCCTTGCGAACGCGGTCATCCTTGAACGGATCCTTCTCCGGGTTCATCGCGACGGAGATGAAGGTCGTGGCCGGATCCTTCGTGACGAAGTAGCCGCTCTGGCTGGCGTAGCTGTCTGCTTCCGCCTTGCTCTCGGGGCCGTAGACGCTGATCTGTCCGTCGTTGAACGCCGTCTTGACGGTCGCGCGGTCACGGATGACGCGGAGGTCGAGTCCGTCCCAGTACGGGAGGGCAGCGTTCTTGTTGAGCTCGTCCTTGCGGTAGTAGCTCGGGTTGCGATCCATCTTCGCGATCTCGCCCTCGGTCGAGGAAGAGAGTCGGAACGGACCGGCGCCGGCGCTCTTGGTGCGCATCTTCTCGATGCCCGCCGCGTCGCTCGTCAGTTCCTTCGGGGGGATGGTGCTCGTGTACGTTCCCACGCGGTTGAGGAGGTAGAAGTACGGCGAAGTGGTCTTGATCGTCAGCACGTCGCCCGATGCGGTGATCGAGGCGAGGAACGGCTTGATGGCGCCGTTGCCGGCCTTTGGCTCGCTCTTGATGCGTTGGTACGTGGCCAGCGCGTCTTCGGCGGTCATGTCGCGCTCGGGTACACCGAGGTCGTTCGGCCCGATCTTTACGCCCTTGCGGATTTTGAAGTTCCAGGTGGTGTCGTCCGGGTTCTCGTACGACTCCGCGAGGTCGAAGTAGATGTAGTCCGGCTGCACCGTCGACTGGTTGACCAGTAGCGGGTACATGCGCGGGAAGAAGTTCGCTGCGGCAGCGACGCTGATGTGCGCGTCCCACGTGCCGAAGTCGGCGGCGGTTGATGCGACATAGCGGCCGCCTGCAACGGGCGGATTCTTCTCGTTCAGGAACGTGACGCCGTTGCTCGGCTTGCTCGTCGCACTCGGCGTGCTACCGGTTCCCGGCGTACCTGAAGTGGGCTCCTTGTCGTCGCTGCCGCAGCCGACGAGCAGAACCGCACCCGCGGCCGCCCCTGCCACGCCAGTACCCTTGAGCATCCGGCGGCGCGTGATGCGCGTGTCTGTGACCTTATCCCAATACCTACCCGGCATTTCTCGTGTCTCCCTTCAAGAGAAGCGTCCCTCCAACGTGCGTGGCACCAGATAGCCCGAAATTGGGCTAACAGTCAAGCGATAGGTGAATTCATCCTCAGGATTCAGGCTTCGCTCATGTGGGCACCATCATACTCTACCACTGCCCTATTGTGTCACGTAAAATACCTCTTTCCATGCCCCTAGATGTCAAAGGTCCCTCTTCCGTGGTCTTCTTTTCACGGCTTACCCCGTACGTTGTCCGCTACCGGCTGCGGATGGGCATTGGCCTCGGCGCTCTTGCGCTCGCCTCCGGGGCGTCGATCGCGGCGCCTTTGGTACTGGGGAGCGCAATCGACAGCTTGCGGCACGAGGTGACGACGGGGAGACTGCTGTTCTTCGCAGCGTTGACCATCGGCATCCAGGCCGCCGATAGCGGACTCCGTTACGTCACGCGCATATATGTCAGCGGCTCTTCCCGCCAGATTGAATACGACCTCCGCAATGATGTGTATGCACACATCCAGTCGCTGGACCAGAAGTTTTTTCACGACAACCAGACGGGCGACCTGATGGCCCGCGTTTCGAACGACGTTACGACGGTCCGCGAGATCCTGGGCCCCGGACTCATGGATCTGTTCCGGTCGGTGCTGGTGTTCGTGGCCGGGTTCATCGTGATGCTGACGATTGAATGGCGACTGGCGTTGCTCGCGGCGGCGCCGCTGCCGCTGATCACTCTGCTCTTCGTCTGGGTTGGGCAGGTCATCGAGAAGCGCTACTACACAGTCCAGACGCGCTTTGGGGCCATGACGACCTTCGTGCAGGAAAACTTCTCGGGTGCGCGGGTCATCAAGGCGTACGTCCAGGAGGAGAACGAAGCGGCAGCCTTCGAGCGGCAGGCGCAGGAGTTCGAGCAAGCAAACATCGCGTGGGCACGGCTATCGACGGCCCTGTGGCCGCTGCTTACGGTGCTCACCGGCATCAGTACCCTCGTGGTGCTGTATGTCGGGGCGCGACTCGTCGCGGCCGGCGATCTATCGCTCGGCGACTTTGTCGCATTCAACTGGTTCGTCGCCTTGCTCGCGATGCCGATGGTGAATCTCGGTTGGACGCTGAACCTGTACCAGCAGGCCTCGGCGTCCATGCAGCGTGTCGAAGAGGTGTTGTCGCGCAAGCCGGCGATCGCCGATGCATCGGACGCGCGGGCGGCGGACGAGGTCCTCGGGCACATTCGTTTCGAGGATGTTTCGTTCGGCTACTTCAATCGGCCCGTCCTGCACGACATCACCATCGACGTACCTCAAGGCACGACGCTGGCGGTAGTTGGCCCGACGGGCAGCGGCAAGACGACGCTCGTGAACTTGATCGCGCGCGTCTACGACGTACGAACCGGCCGTGTGACGCTCGACGGTCGTGACATTCGCAGCTTACCGTTGCAGCAGGTGCACGAGTCGGTCGCGTTCGTCCCTCAGGAGTCGTTTCTGTTCTCCGCGACGCTTGAGGAGAACATCGCGTGGGGTGGCGATGTTGATGCGGAGCATCTTGAGCGCGCAGTCGAGTTGGCGCAGCTCTCGAACGATCTCCCGCAGTTGCCCAACGGATTGAGAACGATGGTGGGTGAGCGTGGCGTCTCTCTTTCGGGCGGGCAGAAGCAGCGCGCATCGATCGCGCGAGCGTTGGCGCGGACGGCGCCGATCTTGGTGCTCGATGACTCGGTGTCGCACGTCGACGCGTACACGGAGG
>JANPBN010000254.1:0-8581 GCA_031430415.1 Dehalococcoidia bacterium | reverse complement strand
CCATCTTCCTCATGTGCGACCCGCGCGACCTGCAGGCCGTCGCGCAGGTGCGATCCCCGTTCACGGGAGCGCCGACGCTCTTTCTGTACGAGAACCAGCCGGGCGGCGTCGGCATGGCCCGGCGCCTCTTCGAGATCCATCCGAAGCTGATGACCGCGGCCGCCGAGGTCGCCGCGCGTTGCGGCTGTCGTGGTGGCTGCCCCGGCTGCGTCGGGCCGTCGCTGGGCGAGCACGGCACGAACAAGAGCGCCGCCATCACCTTGCTGCGCCGGTTGTGCGAGTGACCGTGTCCCCCGACGCCGCATCCGCCGCACGCCTGCAGCGGATGCGGCACGCCGTCGCGCAGCACGTTGTGGCGTCCCACGTCCCGATCAAGCAGCAAGCGCCGCCGATGCCTCGCCCGCCGGGACATCTGCCGCCGATCGCCCAGATCCTGCGTGGAGACTGGCACGAGACCGCGCTCGGCCCTGTGTTTATCCGCGATGACTGGTATCCGCTCGACCACGCCCACGGCACGTTGCCGCTCAGCGCTCCGCTCTCCGTTTCGAACGAGGCGCTCTCGTACCTGCTGGGCGCCGCCGCACCGGATCCTGCGAGATTGGCGTTCTTCGACATCGAGACGACGGGGCTGTCCGGCGGCACCGGCACGTACATCGTGCTTGCCGGGCTTGGGTCGTACGAGGACGGCGCGTTCCTCATGCGCCAGTACTTCCTCGCTGACATAGCCAGCGAACAGGCGATGCTGACGATGCTCGCCGCCGATCTCGCCCGGTTCGATGGCATCGTCACCTACAACGGACGCGCGTTCGATGTGCCCTTCGTCGAAACACGTCTGACGCTGGCGCGCATCGCGTCACCATGCAATGGGATGCCGCACTTCGACCTGCTGCACCCGGTTCGCCGCTTGTACAAACACCGGATGCCGGCGTGCCGCCTTGCCGACGCCGAGCGGCGCCTGCTACGCATCGACCGCCCGGATGATGTGCCGGGATGGCAGATCCCGCAACTCTATTTCGACTACGTACGGGCCGGGCGCGCCTCGCCGCTTCGTGGCGTCTTCCGCCACAACGCAGAGGACGTCCTCTCCCTCGTGGGGGTGCTGGCCACGCTCGCTGGCCTGCTGTCAGACGATGCCGCGCTCGATCCGGACGACGCGGCGGCGGCGGGCCGTTGGTGGGAGGCGGCAGCGAACCCCGAGCGCGCCCGTTCGCTGTACGCCTACGCCCTTCCCTGGCTCGATGGCGGACCCGATTGGGCATGGGCTGCCGGCCGCCATGCGCGCCTCAGCGCCCGCGCCGGTGATCGCGAGGAGGCGGCGCGCCTCTGGGCAGCGCTCTGGCGGCAGGGTGACCGTGCTGCGGGCCTCGCGCTCGCGAAGCACCACGAACATCGATCGCGCGACCTCGACGCTGCGCTCGCGGTCACGTGTGGCCTTCTCCCGGCGGCCGTCGGCGCCGAAGCCGCTGCGCTGGCGCTCCGGCGCGCGCGCGTCGAGCGCAAGCTCGCCCGCCGCTACGGCGTCGTCGGCCAGAAGCTCCGCACCGCGTAGGTGCTCGGCTGCGCCCAGTTCTCCCAGTACGCCGTCATCGCCGCCTCGATCGAGAGTTCGAAAACCCAGTCCGCCGGGTGGACCGTGTGCCCGGCCGCGGCCACCGTGGCGGCCCGGAGGCGCCCCTCCGGGATGAACATCGTCTGTCCGGTGCAGTAGAACTCCTCGTCGTGTTCGCCCGGCAGGGCGTGCATCGCGTAGCGTCCGCCCTCGCGCCGAAGGTCCCATCGCTTGGGCGATGTCGGGTTCACCGCGATGAGCATGCGCCCTTCTGCGAATATCGGGCAGAACGGATGCAGCCGTGGCGCCCTGTCGCGACGCACGGTGGCGATGAACGCGATCGGCGTCGGCGTCAGCCTCTCCGTCAGAGCGGCCGCCATGTCGGGCCGGCTCTGTGCGAACTCATTCCAGCTTGCCATTCGGCGCCTCCGTCTCGCGACTACCTCCTGCCTTGGTGAAAGTCGATCGTACGCCCATCACGGCTCGATGACTACTGACAGATCCCGGCAGGACACTCGACGAGCGACGCGTGTGGCGCCCGATACCCCGCTGTCGGGGATAGATACAATGATCGCGTGACCACTCCTCGCTTCACGGAGCAACTCGCCCGCGTCCCGACGACTCCGGGCGTCTATATCATGCGCGGCGAGAAGGGCGACGTCATCTACGTCGGCAAGGCGGCGAACCTCCGGAACCGTGTGCGCTCGTACTTCGGGTCGCCTTCGAGCATGGAAGCGAAGACCCGCAACCTCTCGGTCGCCATCGCGGACTTCGAATACGTCGTGACGCACACGGAGCAGGAAGCGCTCCACCTCGAGGCGGCGCTCGTCAAAAAGCACCAGCCGATCTACAACATCCGCCTCAAGGACGACAAGCACTACCCGTACCTGAAGGTGGATCTGAACGACGACTGGCCGCGAGTCTACATAACGCGCCGCGTCGACAAGGACGGCGCGCGCTACTTCGGCCCCTTCGCGAACGCTGGTTCCGTTCGTCGCACGCTCGATATCGTGAACAAGCTGTTCCCATGGCGCTCCTGCACCAAGCAGATCACCGGCACCGACCCGCGTCCGTGCCTCGACTACTACATCAACCGCTGCATCGCTCCCTGCACCAGCTACTGCACGAAGGAGGAGTACGACGTGGTCATCCGCCAGGTCATCCTCTTCCTCGAGGGGCGCACCGAAGAGGTCGTCCGCGCGCTGAAACGCGACATGGCGCAGGCGTCCGAAGCGATGCAGTACGAGCGCGCTGCCCGCGTCCGCGACCAACTCGTCGCCATCGAGCGCGTGACCGAACGTCAGGCCGTCGCCAGCACGCGGCCTTCCGATGAAGACGTGTTCGGCCTTGCCCGCGGCGACGACGATGCCGTCGTGCAGGTCCTCTTCGTTCGCGGCGTCAGGATGGTCGGCGTCGACAACTTCAGCCTTGACGGCGCTCGCGACGAGTCTGACGGCGATGTCATGGCCAGCTTCATCAAGCAGTTCTACGAGTCCGCCACCTACGTCCCCAAACGGGTCGTCATCCCGTTTCCCCTTCCGGAACAACCGATGATCGAGGAATTTCTCGCTGAGCGTCGCGGCTCCCGCGTCGAACTACTCGTCCCCCAGCGCGGCGAGAAGCGCCGCCTCATCGAGATGGCGACGAAGAACGCCAGTGAGACGCTCGATATGGCGCGCATCAAGTGGCTGGCCGACAGCGGTAAGACGAGTTCGGCACTGACGCTGCTGCAGGAAGAACTCGACCTGCCCGCGCCTCCCTCGCGCATCGAGTGCTACGACATCTCGAACATCCAGGGCACGTCGTCGGTCGGGTCGATGGTCGTGTTCATCGATGGCCATGCGCGCCCGCAAGAGTACCGCCGCTTCCGCATCAAGACGGTGGAAGGCGCCAACGACTTCGCCTCGATGGCCGAAGTGCTCCGACGCCGCTTCCACCGGGCACGCGAGGCCGCGCTCATCGAGGCCGGCGCCGATGGGCCCGACGTCGCGTCCAGCGCTCCCGGCGGACGGACGCAGCGCATCGATGAGTCGTTCGCAGCCCTCCCCGATCTCGTCATCATCGATGGCGGTAAGGGGCAATTATCGGCCGTACTCGATGTGATGCGCGATATGGGCGTCAAGAGTGTGCCGACGGTGGGCCTCGCCAAGCAGCACGAGGAGATCTACGTCCAGGACCACGACGATCCCGTGGTGTTGCCGCGTGCATCGCAGGCGCTCTACCTTGTGCAGCGGATCCGCGACGAAGCCCACCGCTTCGCGATCACCTACCATCGCAGTGTGCGAAGCAAGGCCGGCATGCAGTCGTCACTCGAC
Source organism: Dehalococcoidia bacterium (assembly GCA_031430415.1). Lineage (GTDB taxonomy): Bacteria > Chloroflexota > Dehalococcoidia > DSTF01 > JACRBR01 > JANPBN01. Next base: position 4,717 of record JANPBN010000254.1, on the reverse strand, counting down.
ACGGTGGCCGGCATCGGCCCCAAGCGAAAGAAGGCACTGCTCAAGAAGTTCGGCTCGGTGCGCGCCGTCCGTGAAGCCACGATCGACGAGATCGCCGCGACGGAAGGCTTCACTGCGAGCCTGGCCGAGCGCGTGAAGGCCGGGATATGAGCGCTGGCTCCTCGCTCCACATCGGTCGAGAGCGCATGCTTGCACTGCTCCGTCGCGAGATCGCTGACGCTCGCGTCATCGCCGCCATGGCAGCGGTGCCGCGCGAGCACTACGTCCCGGATGAAGACGCCGGCAGTGCCTACGACGACCGCGCACTGCCCATCGGCGCTGGGCAGACCATCTCGCAGCCGTTGATGGTCGCGATCATGCTCGATGCGCTCCGTCTGCAGCCCCCCGATCGCGCTCTCGAAGTGGGTGCGGGCTCCGGTTATGCTGCGGCAGTCCTATCGCTCCTCGCCTCCCGCGTCGTGACCGTCGACCGCGTGCCGCAACTCGTCGAGAAGGCCCGAGAGCTTCTCGCCTCCGACGGTCGCACCAATGTCGTCGTCCACGGCGCTGGTCCTGAGCTGGGATGGCCGCCCGGCGCGCCGTACGACGCGATACTCGTTTCAGCCGGGGCGCCACACCTCCCCCGCCAATTGCTCGATCAACTCGCCGAAGGCGGGCGGCTGGTGGTACCGATCGGCGACCGACTGGCGCAGGAACTGGTCTGCGTGACACGCACGTCGCATGGCGATGAATTGATGCGGCTCGGCGCTTGTGCGTTTGTTCCGCTCATCGGGATCGATGCGTGGAGTGACGATCAAGTTACGGATGTCGTGAATCGTCCGAGCCTGCGATAACCAGCGCGAATCGCATCGACGCTGCCGTATCTTGTACTCGTATCGATAGCTCGGAAATCAGTGACGCCACGCGCTGGACAACAACCGATTGCGTGCTACAATCGCCTCTGTCCACCCCCTGGCACGCCACAACCAACAATAGTCACACTCGAAGAACGAGGGCATCGATGGATGACCAAATTGGGCACTTCCTGAACTTCATGTCAGTGGAGAAGGGTGCATCCGGAAACACAGTCGCCGCATACAAGAACGACCTGCAGCAATTCGACAGCTACATCGTCGGCCTCAACGGCAACGGCAAACCACGCGATTGGGAGCAGCTCGAGCGCGGGCTGATCTTGCAGTATCTCATCACGTTGAAGGCACGGAACTACGCAGAGGCCACCGTCGCGCGAAAGATCGCCGCGATCAAGTCATTCTTCCAATACATGCAGGCAGAAGGGCTTATTCGCCGCAATCCCGCGGAGAGTCTCGAGTCGCCGCGCGTCGGGCGGTCGTTGCCAAAGCCGCTGTCGGTCACCGAGATCGACGAACTGCTGGAACAGCCGATGAAGCGGAATACCCCGGAGGCGCGCCGCGACCGGGCGATGCTCGAACTGCTCTACGCCACCGGTCTTCGCGTGACCGAACTCGTGTCACTGAATGTCGATGACGTGAACATGTCGGGCCCCTACGTCCGCTGTATGGGCAAGGGCTCGAAGGAGCGCACCATCCCGATTCACGAGCAGGCTACCGCGTCGGTGGCCGACTACCTGAACGAAGGTCGCGGCCCTCTCGTGAAGAACCGCAGCGAGACCGCCCTCTTCGTCAACCGGCGCGGCGAGCGGCTGACTCGGCAGGGGTTCTGGCTCATCCTCAAGCAGTACGCCAAGGAGGCGAACATCACCTCATCGGTGACACCGCACACGTTGCGGCACTCCTTCGCCACTCATATGCTGAGGGGCGGCATGAATCTGCGTCACGTCCAGGAATTGTTGGGGCATGCAAACATCTCCACGACGCAGGTCTACACGCAGATCGCCAACGACCACGTCCGCCAGGTCTACGAGAAAGCGCACCCTCGCGCGCGTTGACCGCGCCATCCGCGGAATCCTCCAGAGCCGCTCCCGCATCGGAGCGGCTCTGTTGCTCGTCTGCGTGATCGCGTTCGCGGCGTGCGACGATGGCGATGCTCCTACTCCCTCCGGAACGCCGACAGCCGCGAGCGCGATGACACCGGCTGCTTCGCCGACCTCGGCGCCCGCCGCCACACTCGCCGATCAGATCGGCGTGCGCGGCAATGTTCCGGATGCGGACTACATCGCGCTTGCCGCGCGCTTCGGCAAAACGCAGGGGCGTACCCCGGCCGCCAAACCGTTCATCGCCGAAGGTAACGTCGGCGATGTGCGCGACTTCTTCGTGACGCGGATCACGGGCGCGGCGATCGCGCAGACCGCCCCACCCGAGATCGCTGTCGTCACCGCAACGCTGCGCGCGAGGAGCGCACACGCCTACTTCTTCTTCGACAACGTGCTCGAGGCGCCGGCCGATGAGATCGACGCAGCCGCGGCGGAGTTCGAGGCGTCGGTCTGGCCGGTCGTGACGGGCGTCTTTGGCGAGCCGGCCACACCGGGCGTCGATGGCGACCCACGAATCATCGTGCTGCAGGCGGACCTTGGCGGCGCTGTCGGCGGCTACGTCAGCGGCGATGACGTCTATCTGCGAGCCGTCCGCCCGTACAGCAACGAGGCCGAGATGCTCTACCTCGATCGTACGTTGCGGGCGGGCGGCTCGGCCTTCAGCGTCGTGCTTGCCCATGAGCTTCAGCACGTCATACACCAGCACAACGACGGCGGCGAAGAGGCTTGGCTAAACGAAGGTCTGTCGGAGACGTCCGCCCAGCTGGTCGGAGGCGCGGTCTCGAGCATCGGCGCGTTCGAGGCGAATCCATCGACGCAACTGAATACCTGGAGCAGCCAGGGCAGCGGCCCCCACTACGGCGCCGGCGCTGCGTTCCTCCGCTATGTCGCCGACCGTTGCGGTGGTGATGCCGTCCTCGGTCGTATCGCCCGGGAGCCGCGCGACGGCGCGGCTGGCATCGATGCGGTCGCACCCGCTTGCACGTCACCGGGCGTCTCGTTCGTCGCGCTCTTCAGCGACTGGATCGCCGCAAACCTGCTCAACTCGGCGCAGGATCCCCGCTACAGCAACCCCACGCGGTCGATCGAGCCACGCGTCGACTTCACCCTCGCGCCTGGCGACATCGTCGATGGCGCGGCCCATCAGTTCGGCACCGACTACTTCCAGATCGATGCCCCTGAAGGCGAATACGTCCTCCGCTTCGATGGCGCCGACCGCGTCGACGTCCTGCCCGTTCTCCCGCAGCCCGGTGGCGGCATGTGGTGGTCGAATCAAGGCGACGAGATCGATGCGGCGCTCACGTACGAACTCGACCTCACCGCCGCCACGGATCCGCTGCTCCGCTTCCGCCTCTGGCACGACATCGAGCGCTGGTACGACTGGGCGTACGTCGCCGTCTCCGCCGACGACGGCGTGACGTGGGCGGCGCTCCCGGGCGACTACACCGGCACCGATGACCCTGTCGCCACGGCATTTGGCCCCGGCTACACCGGCACGAGCGGCGATGGCGAAACGCCGGCGTGGCTCGACGAGAGCGTCAGCCTGGCAGCGTATGCGGGCCGCAAGGTGCTCCTGCGCTTCGAGTACGTCACCGACGGCTCAACATACGGCGAAGGGCTCGCCATCGATGCCCTCGACGTGAGTGGTGTACCCGGCGTCGCGGCGCTGCAACCGCGGGAATCAGCCGGATGGGTGCGCCTCGATGGCTCACTGCCGCAGACGTTCGCGGTACGCCTCGTCGCCGAGGCCGCCGACGGTTCGCCGGTCGTCCGCGACGTCCCGCTCGACGCCTCGTCCGATGGTGAACTGCGGTTCGACGCGACGGGCCTTCGAAACGTCGTCGTCGCAGTCGCCGGCACGACCGAGGGCACCAACCAGCTCGCGTCGTACTCGATTGAACTGGCGCAGCCATAGCTTCCGTGCCGCCCCGGGCAGGGGTATCCTCCGATCCGTGATAACACCCGCCCCGGCCGACGCAACAGGCGGTGCCCATGCCTGATCAGGATCTGCGCGCTCGCCTCGACGCCGCCATCGTGCAGCTCGACGATACGCAGCGCCAGCGACTGCTCGACTGGGCCGGCGTCATCAATGCGAACGTCGATCGTGCCCGTGCTCCAGGCACCAGCATCGGGCCGCTCGCGGAGCAGCTCCACATCACGCAGAGCGGCACGGCGGATGGTCACGCGGTCTACCGCCTGAAGGTGACCCCGGATCTGTTGAACCCGCACGGCGTCCTTCATGGTGGTGCCGTGTACGTCATGGTCGACTACAGCATGGGTGGCGCCGTCATGTCGATCCTGCCGCCCGGTGACATCACGACGACGATCGAGATCAAGATCAGCTATCTCGCCAGCGTGCGGGGCGGCACCCTCACGGCCGCGACCGACATCATTAAGCGCGGCCGTCGCGTCATGTTCCTCGAATCGAAAGTGACCGACGATGCGGGTAAGCTTGTCGCCACCGCGACCGGCTCCTTCGCCGTCATCCAGCACGACGATCGCCGCGCCTGACGCGACGAGAGAAAGGACCACCATGCCCGACATCGCGAAGGTACACGCACGCGAAATCCTCGATTCGCGCGGCAATCCCACCGTCGAGGTCGATGTTCACCTCTCCGATGGTGCGTTTGGCCGTGCCGCCGTTCCGTCCGGAGCCAGCACGGGCGAGTACGAGGCCGTAGAGCTGCGCGATGGCGATCTCAAGCGCTACGGCGGCAAGGGCGTGCTCAAGGCATGCGTGAACGTCAACCGCGAGATCGAGCCGGC
>JANPBN010000253.1:0-7516 GCA_031430415.1 Dehalococcoidia bacterium | reverse complement strand
ACCGAGAGCACCGAGCAGATCATCTGGGCCGTGAACGAGACACCCGCGAAAGCGACCGGATGGACGTTCAACTACTGGGACGCCAAGGAGATGAACGGGGGCAAGCAACTGCGGAACATGTGGCAGTTCCCTGTCACGTCTCAACGCGAGCGGTCGCAAGGGAAGCACCCGTCGCAGAAACCCCTGGCACTCCTCGAGCGCGCCGTCTTGCTTTCATCGCATCCCGGTGAACTGATCCTCGATCCTTTCGGCGGCGCTGGCACGCTGGCGGTCGCGGCCGGGAAGCACGCGCGCGACTGGCTGCTCATCGAGAATGTCGAGGAGTATGCACGGATCGCAGAGCGGCGCATCGAGGCAGCGGCAGGCTAGACGACGTCGGTTCCACGCCAGAGCGTGCGCTGCACGCTCGTACCATCGGTCAGCTTCGAGCACTGGATGCCGAGCAACCGGACTCGCCCGCCCGCCGCGAGGGCGACGGCCGCGAGGCGCGTCGCGACGGCCTCGATCGATGCGGAATCGTCGACCGGCTGGACGAGTGTCGACTGGCGTGTGATCGTGTGAAAGTCGCTGTAACGTAGTTTGAGCGCCACAGTGTGCCCGCGAACACCGAGACCCTGCATTCGCCGGGCTACCTCGGTAGCAATGTCGTGAAGGTGAGCGCGCAGGTCGTCGCCGTCCGCCAAGTCGTGAGCGAACGTCGTCTCCGCGCCGACGGATTTGCGTTCCCATGACGTCTGGACGGGCCGGTCGTCGTTGCCCTGGGCCATTGTGCGAAGAAACGGGCCTCGCGAGCCCAGCAAGCGCTCCATCTCGCCGACGGATCTTCGCGCCACGTCTCCGATGGTGCGGATGCTCGCGCGGAGCAGGTCCGCCTCGCTCTTCGGCCCGACACCCCAGAGTGCGCGGACCGGGAGCGGTGCAAGGAATGTCGCCTCGTCGCCCCATGGAACGACGACAAGGCCGTCGGGCTTGCGGAAGTCTGATGCGATCTTTGCGACGGTCTTATTCGACCCACCGCCGACGGACACGGTGAGTTGAGTCGCCTCCTTTACGTCGTCCTTCAGCGACCGCGCGATTCGTTCGACGTCGTCTTGCCCCCTTACGGCTGCGGTCACATCGAGAAATGCCTCGTCAAGCGAAAGTGGTTCGACGAGTGGCGTGAGAGCGCGGAAGATTGCCATGACGGCGCGCGAAAGTTCGCCGTAACGTTCGAATCGAGGCGGCACCCTTCGGGCGTCCGGGCACAGCCGCATGGCGCGGGACATCGGCATCGCCGAGCGGATGCCGAATGCGCGCGCCTCGTATGACGCCGCCGCTACGACGCCGCGATGCTCCGGCGATCCGCCGACGACGACGGGCTTGCCTCGCAGAGCAGGGTCGTCGAGCTGCTCGACGGACGCATAGAAGGCGTCGAGGTCGGCGTGGAGGATCGTTCGCGGCATGCTCAGGTCGCGGACGCGAGACTGCGCCGGATCAGCCAGACACCGGCGCCGGCGGCCAGAGCGGCGAATCCAAGCACACATGCGCTCGCATCGAGGTAGATCATCATGACGAGTACCGTGATTGTTCCCAGTACCGGCGTCACGGGTACTCGGCCGATCGAAAGGGGGATGCGCACCGTTCGCGGTGCGTCGGGCGCCCGGAATCGCAGAACGATCAGCGAGAGATTCACCGCGATGAATATCGCGTATACGGCGAAGTCCGTGACAGAGGCGACGAGGCCGATGTTCCCGATCAGCGAGAATCCGCCCGCCACGACGAGTCCGGCGAACGCGGCGACGTAAGGCGAGTGCGCTCGCGGCCCGACCGTCGCCAGGACGGCCGGCAATGCGCGATTGCGGGCCATGCTGTACGTGAGCCGCGATGCAGCCGTCAGTACGAGCAGCGTCGTGTTCGTCGTCGAGGCGAGGGCGATGCCAGCGACGATGTTGGATGCCCGGTCGCCCAAATCGTGAGCGATCACGAGCGCGAGTGGCGTTTCGGACGCGGCAAGCTGATCCGCTGCGACGACACTTACAGCTGCGATGCCCACAAGCACGTACAACAGCGTGGATACGGCAAGGGAGTAGAGCAAGGCGCGCGGCACGTTGCGTTGCGGATCCTTTGTGTCCTCGGAGAGCGTCACGACCTCGTCAAAGCCGATGAACGCGAAGAAGACGAGCGCCGACCCGCCGAGGATGCCGCTTGCGGTCGCGCCTTCGATCAGGGATCGGTCGCCGATGTGCGGAGCGCCTGCGGCAATGACCATCATCAGTCCGCCGATTTGCAGCAGCGCGAGCGCGACGCTGAACCAAATGGAGCGCTGAATGCCGCTCGCCACCACGATCGTGAGTGCGACCAGAAGGCCGATGGCGCCCACGCGGAGCGGGACATCGACGAAATAGCGGAGGTAGTGAGCGAAGCCGATCGACACGGCGCCCGCGGCGATGAGATTCGCGGCGAGCATCATCCAACCGGTAATGAATCCAATGAAATCGTTGAACGCCCGGCGCGCGAACTCGAACTCTGCTCCCGCGGTGGGATACATTCCTGCGAGTTCCGCGTAGCTAAGCCCCGTGAGTGCGCTCAGCACGGCAGCGAGGACGAAGGCAAGCCAGAGCGCAGCGCCCGCCTCGCTGGCCGCTTCACCAATCAACACGTAGATGCCCGCTCCGATCACGATGCCGATGCCCGTCATCGTCAGCTGCCACAACGAAAGCGTTGGCTGAAGCGTGGGTGGGCGCGCCGCGGGCGTGGCCATCGAGGGCTTCCTTTGGGTAGACACGTGACTCGCGGGCGCGGGTCACGGGTGATGCAGTGTCATCCTACGCTGTTGCGACGCATTGAGTTTTCCGCGACGCGGCAGGCACGTATACTCCGTTGCGTACGCCCCCGTAGCTCAGCGGATAGAGCACTGGCCTCCGAAGCCAGTGGCACAGGTTCGAGTCCTGTCGGGGGTACCACTACCCCTTTGCGTCACCCGCGAAGCGCCTTGATGTCCGATGCATCGGCGACAGCCAGTCCCGTGCGCGCGAGCGCCATCGCCTGCCCACCCATGGCGTCGAAGCCGGCGCCGACAGTGCCGCCTTCCAGAAATCGCGCATTGATACCCTCGAGGATCACGGCGAGTTTGAAGTACGCCAGCGTCGCGTAGAAGTCGAGATTGCTGAGATCGCGGCCGCTGCGCTTCGAGTACCGGGCGATCGCGGCCGATCGCTTGAGAAATCCGGGGAGCGCCGTCACCGAACCACTCGAGATCCCGGGCGCGTTCGGGGGACCCGGTACATCATCGGCCCAGTACATGACCTGCATGCCGAGGTCCGCGAGCGGGTCGCCGAGCGTCGCCATCTCCCAGTCGAGCACCGCCGCGATGTGTCCGGCGTCATCGATGACACAGTTGTCTAGGCGGTAGTCACCGTGGACGATTGCGCCATCGGACTCGGGCGGGATGGCGGCCGCGAGTCGCCGGGCCAACTCTTCGAGCTCGGGGAAGTCGCGCGTCTTGGATTGGGCGATCTGGCCCGTGAAGCGGCGCACCTGGCGCGCGATGAACCCCTCCGCCTTGCCGAGGTCGGTCAGGCCGACGTCAGCCGGGTTCAGGGCGTGGAGTTCGGCGAGCGTGTCGATAAGCTCCTCGCCCATGCGTTGCAGAGTCGCCTCGTCGAACCGCTTGGCAAGGGCGACGGCGTCGGTCGGGATCAGGCCATCGACGAACGACATGATGTAGAACGGCGCTCCGTTGACCGCAACGTCCTCGCATAGGGCGATGGCGTCGGGTACGGGCACGTTCGTGCCTGCCAGTGCGGAGATGGCGCGGAACTCACGCTTCATGTCGTGGGCGGTCGGGAGGACGTGGGAGAGCGGTGGCCGTCGGAGTACCCACTGCTTTCCGCCCGACGTTAGGCGGTACGTCAGATTGGAGCGTCCGTGGCCGATGACCTCGGCGCGCAGTTCGTCGATGGGCGTCACGTGTTCGGTGAACCACGGCTCCAGCTTCGTGAAGTCGATGCCGGGGACGTTCTCGCGCACGCTCATGGCGGCTCTCTCCTTGCCGGGGGCTGCCCGACGGTGACGTCGGCGCGCGCGGCCATTACAATGCGTTTCATCGACCGGAGCGCCGGCGACACGAGTATCCCCCGGCGACGCATCAGAGGAGCACCGATGCCCATCGATTTCACGCTCTCCCCCGAGGTCGAAGACGTGCGCCTGCGCGTACGCGCGTTCATGGACGACGAAGTGCGCCCCGCCGAGGAGAAACTACGTCAGAACGAGTCTGACCGCAACGCATACGGTGTGGCCATCTTCACGCTACGGAAACGAGCGAAGGAATTGGGCCTATGGAACCCGCACCTTCCCAAGGAGTGGGACGGCATGGGCCTGGGGCACGTAGCGATGGCGTTCGTGTCGGCCGAGGCGGGCCGGACCGGCATCGGGCCGTTCGTGCTGAATGCGCAGGCGCCGGATGAAGGCAACATGCACACGCTCCTGCATCACGCGACGGCGGAGCAGAAGGAGAAGTACCTGCGCCCGCTCGCCGAGGGCCGGTCTCGCTCCTGCTTCGCGATGACCGAGCCGGAGGTCGCCGGTTCTGACCCGACCGGCATCCAGACGACCGCGGTGCGCGATGGCGACGACTGGGTCATCAACGGACACAAGTGGTTCATCTCGGGCGCGAAGGGAGCGCGGTTCGCGATCCTCATCGCGCGCACGGATCCGGACGCGGATCCGCCGCAGGCGCGCAACTCTGCGTTCCTCGTCGACCTCCCCTCCGAGGGCTGGGAGTTGGTGCGCGATATCGACACGATGGCCGGGCAGGGCAACCATTGCGAGATCCGTATCGAAAATCTGCGCGTTCCGGCGGAGAGCATGCTGGGCGCGCGCGGCCACGGACATCTGCTGGGCCAGGCTCGGCTCGGGCCGGCGCGCCTCGCGCATTGCATGCGCTGGATCGGCAATGCCGAAGTGGCGCTGGAGATGCTGGTGGACCGCGCGCTGAACCGCGAGGCGCACGGCTCGCTCCTCGCTGACAAGCAGGCGATCCAGTGGATGATGGCCGATTCGGCGATGGAACTGTACGCGGCTAAGCTGATGGTGCTGCATGCGGCATACAAGATCGAGAACGGCCTGCCGTTCAAGCAAGAGGTGTCGTTCGCGAAGCATCACGTCGCGAACTCGCTCTGGCGGATCGTCGATCGTGCGATCCAGGTGCACGGAGCACTGGGGTACTCGACCGACACGCCGCTGGAGCGCATGATGCGTCACGCGCGTTCCGCTCGGCTGGTTGACGGGGCTGACGAAGTGCATCAGCAGACCATCGCCAGGAACGTCATTGCTACCTACAAGGAGACGCGCAGCACGCGGGGCGCGACCGGCGACCTGTTGTAGTCGCTAGCCTGCGCGGATCAGCAGGACGGGCAGGCTGGTCTCGTGGATCACCTGTTCGGCGACGCTGCCGAAAACGATCCGGTTCAGGCCACGGCGTGAGTGCGTCGCCATCGCGATCGCATCCGCATCGGTCTCTTTCGCGGTGGCGATGATTTGCCGCGCCGGGTGGCCCTGCTTGACCACCGCATCGACCTTCACGCCTGCCGATCGCGCCTGTTCGGCGATGCGCGACAGGTAAACACGCGCCTGCTCGGTAAACGGCGAGTCTGCACCGGCATCGGACTCACCACGGCCAATCGCACCGCGCTCGCTCCATTCGGCGTTGACCGCGTCGACGACGCGGAGGAGCGTGATCGAAGCGCCCATGCCGCGAGCGATCTCGACCGCGTGCGCGAGGACGACCTCGGACCGGGACGTTCCGTCGAGGGTAACGAGAAGATGACTGTACATGGATGAACCTCCGCGCGGCCGCAATCCAAGCGGTCCTGCCGATTGTGCAGGCGTGACGTTGCACGGGCTGGCTCCCGGTCTCGCCGCAAACGAGAATCGGTGCCAATCCCTGACCCATCATTAGTATCGGCAGCTTTGACCCGTTTCGTTGTACTATCTCGGCGGATGAACCGGACGCACCTCTTCCTCGCCGTGGCCGCCATCGCGCTTTCTGTCGCCTGCGGAGGTAGCGCAGGCGATTCAGCCTCCCCTACGGCCATCGGCGCCTCCCCGACGGCCGCCGCACCGGAGTCGTGCGTACCGACGCTGCCCCGCACTCCGGGCGATGCGACTGAGACGATGCAGAGCGGCGGCGTCGAGCGCACGTACATCGTCCACGTGCCACCCGGGTACGCCGGCTCGAGGCGGACGCCGATGGTGCTCGGGTTTCACTCGTTAGCGCAGTTTGCAGAGGGATTCGCGGCCTACACTGAACTGGCCGCCGCGACGGACGCGGCGGGCTACTTGCTCGTGATGCCGAACGGCACCGGCGTCCCGCAGCGATGGAACTCGCGCGAGTCAGCGGAAGGCGCTGCCGACGCCGCGTTCGTCGATGACCTGATGACCCGGCTCGACCAGCAGGTCTGCGTCGATCCAACGCGCACCTACGCAGCGGGCTTCTCGAACGGCGGTGGGATGGCGATGCTTGCGGCGTGCAAGCGTTCGGAGCGATTCGCGTCGATCGCGGTCGTGGCAGCGACGTACGTCGGCTGTACGGCGGACGTGCCGCTCATCGCGTTTCACGGCACCGCGGATCCGGTTGTGCCGTTCGACGGTGGAGTGAATCCGCCAGAGCGCGGCGGTGGCGTGTTTCCGCCCGTCCGGCGGTCGTTGTCGGAGTGGGCGCGCGCCGGCGGCTGCGACGGCCTGCCCATCATCTCGAAGATTGACACGGACATCGAACTCTCGACGTTCGTTGCGTGCACGAATGGCGAGGGCAACACGCTGCTCTACAGCGTCATCGGCGGCGGGCACTCGTGGCCGGGGGCAGTCGCGCTGCCGGAGAACATCGTCGGCACGACGACCTCACGCATCGATGCGTCGCAGATGATTGTCGACTTCTTCGAGCTACACCGCCGCTAGATCGCGTTCCGGAAGATGTGGCGCTTCGTCCAGTCCCAGGGCTGCGCTTCGGCGAAGTGCAGCAGGTATTCCTGCGCCATCTTCGGGATGAGGAGGAGCAGCAGGGGCACCAGCGTCGACTTCCACGACCGGGGCACGATCGTCGGGAAGAAGCGCGCGACGACGACGCAGTAGAGCCACCAGTTCTCGAACAGGTTCGGAAAGATGAACAGGAGGATGCGGCGGTCCGTGAGCTCGAACAGTACGACGCCGACCATGCGATAGGGAAACAGCAGCAGCGCTGGCCAGCGCATCCACGAGTTGTCCCATCGCCACGCCACGATGAGTTCCAGCGAGAGATAGTACGAGTCGAGCACCTTGTCGAGCGAGTGATAGTGTGAGCCGAACCCGCCGAGGTGGATCAGTTCGATGAGCACCACATCGAGCGCATCGACGATCATGGCGGCGATGCCGCCGAACAGAGGCCATCGCAGGATCGTCAGCGGGAGCAGCAGGCGTAATGCGATGATCAAGAGTGCACCGGTGCTCACCGGGCGCTCCACGCGAGGTAGGCATCGATCGCATCGCGGATGTTGCGGGT
>JANPBN010000252.1:0-1937 GCA_031430415.1 Dehalococcoidia bacterium | reverse complement strand
TCCGACGCGACGACCTTCCGCGTCGGCGTCAATCGCCTCGTCGCTGCGCCGCGCCCGTTCGAGGCCGGCATCACGATGTTCACGTTCAGGCGCGGGCGTGCGGGCTACGGCGCGTGATCGGGGCTGTCTGTGTTGGCCGGGCGCGTCGCATCGACGCCAAACCGCAGGGTGAAGCCGAGAAGATGCTGCCTTCGCTCGACGACATGGAGCCCTGCGTCCGCGGCGAGATGTCGCAACTCACCCTCACGCACAAAGTCGGGATCCGAGAGGGTCTCGCTGAACGCGACGCTGCCGCCGGGCCGCAGGATGCGTCGCAGCTCGGCCACGGTCTGCGCCGCGTCCGGTATCTCGCCCAACACGGCGACCATGTACGCGCGATCGAAAGATGCATCGGCGAAGGGCAGGCGCATCGCGTCGCCGACGACGGGGCGAACGCGCGACACAACGGCCGGCGGCAGGCGGCGCGTCAACTCGCCGATCATCGCCGGCTGCAGGTCGAGCGCGACGACCCGACCGGCGTCACCCACGACCCGCGCGGCCTCTCGCGTGAAGTACCCCGGACCCGGACCAAGCTCCAGTACGCGATCGCCTCGAGCGACAGCGAACGCGGCGATCATGCTGCCCGGCGGATCCTTGAGACGGCGGAGCGGGTTCATGAGCGACGCGGCGTCTCGCGCCGGAAAGACTGTCTTGGCCGTTCGTTCAAGCCGCCACGCCCGGGTGGCGCGTACGAGCGAGGCCGCTACGGCGACTCCGGCAACAACAGCGATGGTTGTGCGCTTCATGGCGCGATCGTGGCGGAACCACGGCGTCAAGACAACCTGTTCTGAGTTGCGTATTTCGCAGTACGCGGGAGTGCGGGCTACGGCGCGTAGCTCGAACGCCCCTGCACGCCCCAGTGCCCATCCTGCCGCGTCACGATATCGATCGAATCGTACAAACCGATGACGCTGCCGTCCGCGCGATATCGCCCGAACTGCGTATCGAAATGCACCTCCCTTCACGGCGGGCCCGGCGGAACGCTGACGCCGTCCGAGGGAGGCTACACGTTCAAGGACGCCTGGGGTTACTCGTCCGTCGGGACGCATCGCGGCGGCTACAACCGTTCGCCGGGCAACTTGCTGGCTTGCTTCACCCACTTGGCGAGTTGCGCCTCGTCGAGTTGTCCTTCACGTATATCGAGGTACCGCACTTCGGGGTGCTTGGACTTGCCGGGCGGCATGGGCTTCATGGACGTGCCACGAAAGAACGTGAGCCTGACGTAGTTCGTGTAGCAGTGGACACTGACGAACCAGCCCTCGCCGCCGGCGCTGCCGTAGAACGGCGAGTTCCACTTGACTGCCTTGTGGGCGCCCGGGACGACGCGGGCGATCAGCGCATCGATCTGCCGGCCGAGATCGCGCTTCCACCCCGGCATGGCGCCGATGTACGCCTGCACAGGGGCATCGCCGTCGCCCTTCGGGATCTGTGGGTTGCCGCCCGAGAGCAGCACCGGCGTAGTGGGATCGCGAGGTGCCGGCTTCGGCCCCTTCGGAGCGGCCCCCGCGGCTGTTGCCTTCCCTTGGCGAATGGTTTCGTGCTCGCTCATCGCGCGGAATTATACGACGACGTGCCGCGAGCTACCCGCGCGCAACGTCGCGGGCGGTGGCCTGGGCGAGTGGGCGGATGACCATCTCGTCTATGTTTACGTGGGGTGGCCGGGTGACGCACCAGGCGATCGCGTCGGCGACGTCGTCGCCAGTGAGGGGCGTCATGCCTTCGTAGACCTTCGCGGCGCGTGCTTCGTCGCCGAGGCGGACGATGCTGAACTCGGTCTCGACGAGGCCCGGATCGATCTCGGTGACGCGCACTGGCTTGCCCAGCAGTTCGATGCGTAGCGTGCGCGAGATGGCGCGGACGGCGTGCTTCACGCCGGTGTAGCCTGCGCCGCCGGGATA
>JANPBN010000251.1:0-1649 GCA_031430415.1 Dehalococcoidia bacterium | reverse complement strand
CCGTTGATCACCCACTCGTCGCCGTCGCGCTTCGCCGTCGTCTTCAGCGATCGTGGGTCGGAGCCCGGAGCGTCTGGCTCCGTCATCGAGAAGCCCGACTCCATCTTGCCCTCGATGAGTGGAATCAGCCACTTCTTCTTCTGCTCCTCGGTGCCGTACTTCACGAGGATCGTCTGGTTCCCCGAGTTCGGCGCCACGACGCCGAACAGTGATGCCGCGCCAGCCGCGTATGCCAGCACTTCGTTCATGTACGCGTGCTCGAGGAAGTTGAGGCCAGCGCCGCCGTACTCGGTCGGCAGGTGCGGCGCCCAGATGCCGGCGTCCTTCACCTTCTGCTTGATGTTCTCCCGCAGCTCGCGTGCCGCTGCGATGTCCTCGGCCTTATACCGGCTGTCGCTTCGCCACGCCCAGAGCGCGTTCTCGTTCGGAAGAATCTCGTTGTTCACGATCGATGCGGTGAGCATGCGGATGTCGTTCACACGCTCCGGCAAGCTCGGGATGGGCTGGACATTCATTTTCACGGGATAGCTCCTCTCGCGGACTCAACCCGAGTCCGGCGGTCGATTCTAGGCAGCCGCCGCTGCTGGGGCAATCGGCCGAATGGCCCGTCGTGGGTTGAGCGTGCTATCGACGCTGATTCTTGCGCCACACATGCCAGACGTTCACCACACCTATGGAGGAGAAGAGGACGATGACCAGCAGCGCCAGCCAGTATCTCCCCGTGCTGCCTGCATAGGCGAACGTCGCGATCGCCACAATCAGCGCAACCACGGTGAGCCCCTGCAACACTAGCCGAAAGCGTGTCAAATCCATTCGCTCACGATGCCAATGATGATGAGACTTCCAACTCCGGCGAAACCTAACCCCCACAACCTCACGACGGTGCGAACGAACGCGTCGTCGTACGCTGCTGGATCTTTGCCGCCAAACTCGGCAATGCGTTGGCATATCGCAAGAAATACCATCGGCCGAATCACGACCGCCAGTCCGTATGAGACCGCTACCAACACGACGATGAACGGGAGGACAAGAGACACAGCGCGGCCCTAACCGCCCTGCGCCGTAGCCACGATGACGCGCGCGACCTGATCCGCCGTCAGCACATCCGTGTTCACCGTCAGGTCGAAGTGCGTCGGCAACTCCTGGGAGATGTCGTAGAAGCGCTGCAGGTACTGCTGCCGCGCCTTGTCCGAGGCCTCGACGGTCTTCTTCGCGGCCTTCTCGTCCACGCCATCGCGCTCGACGATCCGTTGCGCCCGCACCTGCGGCGACGCCGTGACGAGCACACGGAGCACCCCCGCCATCCCGGCGAGCGGGATGCTGGCGCCGTGCGCGACGATGACGACATTCCCCTCGTGCGCCGTCTGGTGGATGACCTCCTCGATCAGCTTCGTGTAGCTCACCGACGGATAGGCCGGCGGCATGATGGCTACGCCCGCATCGGCCATCACGGGCACCGTGCTCAGCGCCATCAGGATGCGCGACATCAGCGGCTGCGCAATCTCCGCGTCCGCAACGCTCTGCGGCGACACGCCGGCGCCCTCGGCCGCCTTGAGCACGATCTCGTCGTCGACGTACCGGAACCCCAACTGCTGAGCGACCGCGCGCGCCACGTCCTCACCGCCGGCGCCCAGGCTTCGTGAGATACA
>JANPBN010000250.1:0-2516 GCA_031430415.1 Dehalococcoidia bacterium | reverse complement strand
CCATCGACTATCGTCACAGCCCGATCGCCGCAGCCACCTTCTCCCAACTCCCGTCGGCCTCGCCCTCCAAACGCCGGAGGTAGATCGACGTCACCTGCAGCGACGAGTGATCGAGGAATCGCGAGACGTTCTCGATCGACTCACCAGCGTCGCGTCGCAGCTTTGCGGCCGAGTGCCTGAAGATGTGTACGCCGGCGAGGGGCAGGTTCGCCGCCTTCAAGTAGCGCCGCAGGTTCCCGTAAAAAGTCCCCGACGTTACTCCGCGGTCGCCCGCGCTGGACGGCCACAGCGACGCGTCCGGGGACATGGTCGCGATGTCCCGCCCGAAGGCCGCCAGCGCCGCCGTGATCGCCACGTAAGCGGGCTCCGGCAGCTCCCGCTTCCGGAGCCGAGGAAATACGGCGGCGTATGTGATGGCGGAACTGCCGCACCATTGACTGCTGCAATCGGAGCGAATCCCACAGCCCGCCGAGAGGATCACTCAGTCCACGAGCTTCGCGCACGCCCATCGGAACAGCTCCGAGGCCGACGGATACGGATGCACGGTCGCCGCGACGTCGCGGGCGGTGAGCCCGTGCTGGATGGCCAAGCAGGCCTCACCGACCAAGGTGCTCCCCTGCGCACAGATGAAGTGCGCTCCCAGAAGGCGTCCACTGCCAGCATCGGCGATCACCTTGGCAAAGCCGTCTGTCTGCGAGGTCGTGCGAAACCAGTCCAGTTCGGCGACCCGCAAGACCGCAACGCGTACATCGCCCGCGTCGGCTCGCGCCTGGTCCTCAGTCATCCCCGCATGCCCAACCTCGGGCACGGTGAAAATGGCCCACGGTACGAGCGTGTCGGGGATCGGCTCGCAGCGATCCTCCATGATGTGGTTGCCGATGTGATGCGCTTGGTATGCGGCATAGTGGGTGAACTGGAACTTGCCGGTGACATCCCCCGCAGCCCAAAGGCCGGGCAAATTCGTGCGGCCACAGCTGCTGATATCGATGAAGCCCCGAGGATTGAGTCGCAGGTCGAGTTCGGTGAGGCCCGACGGGATCTGCGGCCGGCGACCCGCGGCGACGAGGATCTGGTCGAACACGAACGTGCCACGATCGGTTGATACGATGACGTCTCCTCTATCGCGGGAGACGCAGCTGATCTGAGCGCGCGTCACGATGCGTACGCCATCCCGTTCGAGGAGCCGCGTGAGCTCAAGTGATATCTCGGGATCTTCTGTCACGGCGATCCGATCGAGCGCTTCAAAGATCGTCACGTCACTGCCGAGGCGCCGGAAGCTCTGGCCCAGTTCGAGGCCGATAGGGCCGCCACCGATGACAGCGAGGCGTCGCGGCTGCTGCGACAATGAAAAGACCGTGCGGTTCGTCAATGGTGACGCCTCCGCAAGGCCCTCGATCGGCGGCAGAGCCGGTTCCGTGCCGGTGGCAACCACCACGTCGCGCGCGCCGAGTTCGCGGTCGCCTACGCTGATCGTGGTGGGCGCGACGAACGTCGCTTCTCCCCACAGAAGGTCTATGCCATCGCCACGCATCCCGCCGTTGGGGTCGCTGCCGCGCACATCAAGCTGCACCGCGTTGATGCCAGCCACGACACGATCCCACGAAAGACCCTCAACACCAGCGCCTTTTGACAGGTGGATGAGCGCCTTGCTGGGAATGCAGCCGTCGTTGAGGCACTCGCCGCCCAGCTGACGCCGCTCGACGACCGCCACCCGCTTGCCTTTGCGCGCGAGTGTTCGAGCGATATTATCTCCAGCTGAGCCGTTGCCGATGACGATCAGGTCAAAGTGTTCGGGCACGAGCCACCTCCTCTTCGATTCCGGGCGATGCCACGATCTTGGATGGTTTGTCGAGCTGGCGCCACAGGCGTCAGCGCACGGTCATCGTCCCGGTCATCGTAGCCGAACGATAAAGTCTCGTGCCGTTGGAGGTCGGGGTGACCCTGATAGAATTGCAGCGAAATGCCTCAGTTACCTAAGACAAACTGCCGAGCAAAAGACCAGCGCAGGCGAGAGTCGCGAGACGGAATACGATTGCGGCTCCTCTTCCCGGCTATGAATGTGCGCCGCGAATTCAACCGACTTGGTCTCGAGGCGCGCTTCCGGGCTGGTGAATTTGTGCAAGAAGTGATCGTTAGCAAGCCGTCGTCCGTGCCGAGGGTGACTGGCGTTTTGGTGCCAAACAAGAAGTCGCCAACTGGCGAGACATGCCGAAAGCCGCGCTACAGACCGCGGGGACCCGCAAATTTCTACGGCGGGGCCTGATCCAATTTCAAGACTTGGTAGAAGAAGTAGTCGGATTGGCTGTAGAACAACTCTTCGTATTGACTCCAGGGAACGTGGCCGGCTCCTTCGAGCGTCTTGAACACGACGGGCACGCCAGCACTCGCCATGGCACTCGCTGTTTCCTCAGACCACTGATAGGGCACGGTTGTGTCGGCCGTGCCGCTGAACAGGAAGCCAGGTGCGTCGGAGCTATCCACGAAAATCCCCCCGGGCACGCCGCCCGAAATGGATA
>JANPBN010000249.1:0-5583 GCA_031430415.1 Dehalococcoidia bacterium | reverse complement strand
CCACGCTCCGCCGACGCCGCCGATGGGAACGTCAACCCGTCGCCGGGCGATCCCTCTGGCCAGAAGCCGTCGAGATGCTCGCGGTCGCTCGCCTCATTCCAGCGCTGCACAAAGTTGTGGTGCACATCGCTGGCAGCGGGACCCTGCACCTCTACGTACACGTCGTGCGTGTTGCCGGCGTCGGTGGGCGGATGCCCCGGCGGCACGACCGAGCCCGGCCCCAGGTTGATCCCGCCGACGAATGCGACCTCGCTCTCGCGGCCCGCGTCGATCAGCCAGCTCTTCTGGTGCTGGCAGTACGTGCCATGCGCCTGGTCCCATCGCGCGAGAAAGCGCGAGCCGCGCGCGCGCAGCATGGACCGCTCGGCCTCCGTCCCGGGAAAGTGGGCCCGCGGTTCGATCAGCTCGACCCCCCGGTAACGCCAGAAAATGACGCGCACGTCCATGCCGCGGCCGGCCGCTTCGTCCAGTACGTCCCACAGCGCCCGCCCGTCCGGCATCCGGAAATCTGGACGATAGAACGCGACCGTCACCCAGACGCTATGCCGCGCCGCATCGACCGCTTCGCAGATGCGCTGGAACGCCGGCACACCGTCGACCAGCGGCCGCACAGCGTTCCCCGCGCGGATCGGGTACGACCCGGTGTCAGTGAACGGAATGTGCTCCGCATCGCGTTTCACGGCAGCTCTCTTCGGTCGTATCGGTTGGGTGGCGACGCGAGTGTAGCACCATTGTCGGACGACTTCACGTTGGAGCCGCTCGAGCGTAACGCCGAAATCGAAGCCCTCCGCGGCGCGTTAGAGCGAGGAGTCGCTACCGCACCGAATGATCGACGGGTGGGTGCGCTGCCAGCTCGCCAAATCCGATCCTAAACAGGGCGCAATTGGCGGTGCTGTCAAAGCAACGGCCGTGGGGTTCGAGCCCCTCGCCCGCTCGAGCCCTTCTAAATTCGTACTCGACGCCAAGTCGCCACCGCGGCGGATTTCGTGACCATCTGCCTCTCGTCCATCGCTTCGCGCGCACCGGCCCGGAACTCGATGCGCACCGCGCCGCCGTGCTCCTTGGTGCCCCGTGGCCGCCTGATGGTGAGGGCGCGGACTTGCCATCCCGCACGGAAGCGCCGCTGCTGTCGCTGGCTACGCGACGTCGGCGACGGCGCCCGCGAACTGGGCGTTGTACAGAGTGGCGTACGCTCCATCCCGCGCAAGAAGCTCAACGTGATTGCCTTGCTCGACGATCTGGCCCGCGTCCATCACGAGAATAGTGTCGGCGTCGCGGACCGTCGAGAGCCGGTGCGCGATCACGAAACTGGTGCGCTGTGAGCGCAGTGCTGCCATCGCGTGCTGTATAAGCACCTCGGTGCGGGTGTCGACGGAGCTGGTCGCTTCATCCAGGATGAGGATCGGCCGGTCGGCGAGGAAGGCGCGCGCGATCGTGATGAGCTGCCGTTCGCCAGCGCTCACGGAGCTGCCCTCATCGTCGATGACGGTGTCGTAGCCCACTGGCAGCGAATGCACGAAACGGTCGACATACGTCGCTCGCGCGGCTTCCAGAATCTGCTCGTCTGTTGCCGCAAGGTTGCCGTAGGCGATGTTCTCGCGGATGGTTCCGCCAAACAGCCAAGTGTCCTGAAGAACCATCCCGATCTGCGAACGGAGCTCGTGTCGGGGCATGAGAGCGATGTCGCGGCCGTCGATCGTAATCGTTCCCTGGTCGAGCTCGTAGAAGCGCATGAGCAAGTTCACCAGTGTTGTTTTTCCGGCGCCCGTCGGGCCGACGATTGCCACTGTGCGGCCCGGCTCCGCCACGAGCGAGAGATCATGGATGAGCGTTCTATGGGGGTCGTAGGAGAACGAGACATGGGCAAACTCGACGCGCCCGCGCCAGTCGGCGTCAGTCTCGAGGCTGGAGATCTCCGGTGATTGCTCTTTCGCATCGAGCAACTCGAACACTCGCTCGGCCGAAGCGATGCCAGACTGGAACATATTGACCATTGAGGCGATCCACGAGAGCGGCTGCGAGAAGTTGCGTGAGTATTGAAGAAACGCCTGGATGTCGCCGATGGTCATCGCACCGTTGGCGACCCGGATTCCGCCGAGCACGGCGATGGCGATGAAGTTGAGGTTGCCGACGAACATCGTCGCAGGCTGGATCACCCCCGAGATGAACTGTGCCCCAAAACTCGCCTCGTACAGGTGGTCGTTCGTCGCCCGGAAGGACTCCTCGGCATCCCGTTGCCGGCCGAATCCCTTGACGATGGCGTGGCCGGTAAAGGTCTCTTCGACCTGGGCGTTGAGGTTGCCCGTGTGCCTCCACTGCGCGATGAACCGTGTGCGCGAACGTTGCGCGATGGCGCTCATCATGAACATCGACAACGGGATGGTGACAAGCGCCACAAGCGAGAGCAGCCAGGAGATCCAGATCATCAGGACCACCGTCCCGATCAGCATCAGCACCTGCGTCAGCATCTGGGACAGCGTCTGCTGAAGGCTTTGGGCGATGTTGTCGATGTCGTTGGTCACCCGGCTGAGGAGATCGCCACGCGGCGCCCGGTCGACATAGCTGAGCGGCAACCGGTTGAGCTTGTCCTCGACATCCGCCCGCAATTGGCGCATCGTTCGCTGGACCACGCCGGCGAGGATGAACGACATTCCGTACTGCAACACCCAGGCGCCCGCGATGAGCGCGCAGGCCAGGGCGAGTATGCGACCCAGGTGACCGAAGTCGAGCGCGGTCCCCTTGAATACCGATTGGACGACTACATCGGTGGCGCTACCCAGTACCTTGGGCAGCACCACGGACATGCTCACGCTGACGACAGTCATCAGAATCGCCGCGATGACCGCCGCGCGCTCGCGCTGGAGACGCGTGAGCATGCGTCGCGTCGTGCTACCGAAGTCCTTCGGCTTCTCAGCCGGCATACCGAAGGAGCCGAATCGCGCGCCCGGCTGGCCACCGGGCGGCGGCGGCCTCACGCCGTCAGTCGTATCGTCGGCGGTGGTCATGCGGGCACACCCTGTCCGATCTGCGACTCCACGATCTCGGCGTAGGTCGGGCAGGTCTGGAGCAGTTGATCGTGCGGTCCCAGTCCCACCGCCTCGCCGTCCTCCAGCACGAGTATCTGGTCGGCGGACATGATCGTGGAGAACCGCTGCGCCACGATGATCACCGTGGCGTCCCGGGCATACGGCACGAGCGCGGCGCGCAATCTGGCATCGGTCGCCAGGTCAAGCGCCGAAAACGAATCGTCGAAGAGGTAGAGCTCCGGCTTCCGGACAAGCGCTCGCGCCATGGCGAGACGTTGCCGCTGGCCACCCGACACGTTGACGCCTCCCTGCGAGATCTCAGCATCGAGCCCTCCAGGCATCGCCCGGACGAACTCGTCAGCCTGAGCAATCGCGAGTGCGCTCCACAGCTGATCATCGGTGGCATCCGGCTTCCCGTAGCGCAGGTTGCTCGCGACGGTGCCGGAGAACAGGTATGGCTTCTGCGGAACAATTCCGATGCGGTGGGACAAGATCTCGGGATCGAGATCGCGGACGTCGACGCCGTCGAAGAGGACCGTCCCCGCTGTGACGTCGAACAGGCGGGCGGCCAGGTTGATCAGGCTGGTTTTGCCGGATCCCGTGCTCCCAATGATGGCCGTCGTCTGACCTGGCAGGGACGTGAACGAGATGTGCTGAAGCACGGCATGCTCGGCGCCGGGATAGCGAAATCCCACGTTGCGCAGCTCGAGTCGCCCGCGCTCGGTCAGCTGCGTGACGGGAACGGTCGGAGGCGTGACTGAGCTGAAGGTGTTGAGCACCTCCTGGATCCGGTCGGCAGAGACAGCGGCTCGGGGCGCCATCATCGTGACCATCGTGGCCATCATCACGGCCGACATGATCAGCGCGAGATACGTGACGAATGCGACAAGGGAGCCGACGGACATCTCCCCGCTATCGATGCGACGCCCACCAAACCAGATGACGGCGATGCTCGATGCATTCATCGCGAACATCATGGTGGGAAACATCACCGCCATCAGACGCCCGGCATTGAGCGAGGTCTCCGTCAGGTCCTCGTTCACCGCCTGAAACCGTGTCGTCTCCAGTGGCTCGCGCACGAACGCCCGCACGACGCGCATGCCCGCAATTTGCCCGCGGAGCACCCCGCTGATGTTGTCGAGGCGCTCCTGCATGAGCCGGAACTGCGGAACCATGCGCGACACGATGATGCCGAGGAAGATCATCAGTAGCGGCAGGCTCACGGCCAGCAGCCACGACAGTCCACGATCCTGCCGCATCGCCATGACCACGCCGAACACGACGATCATCGGCGCGGCCACAACCATCGTGCACGTCATGAGAACGAGCATCTGCACCTGTTGCACGTCGTTGGTGATGCGCGTGATGAGTGACGGTGCGCCGAAGAGGTTCACCTCTTTGACCGAGAACGCCACGACCCGCTGGAAGAGCGCCGCGCGGATGTCGCGTCCGAAGCCCATCGCGGCTCTGGACCCGCAGTACACGGCGGCGACGGAAAAGGCGGCTTGCACTGCCGTGACGGCAAGCATGATCGCCCCGATCTTCCAGATGTAGGCCGTGTCGCCGGGAAGTACGCCGCGATCAATGATGTCGGCGTTCAGCGACGGCAACAGTAGCGAGGCTGCCGCCTGGACGGCCTGCAGGACGAGAACCGCCAAGAGCCAATATCGGTAGGCTCCCAGATGCGAACGCAAGAGCTGGATCACCTATTCTCCCGTTGTTTCTCGAACATGACTGATGCCGAGGAGCAAGGTCACGATCTCCCGGGGAGCCACAGTGCTGTGCCCGAAGAACGCTGGGCTACGTTCGGCGAGCGTTGGCACCATCTCAGGAATCTGGGCGAAGTGGCAGCGCCAACAGCTGCGCGTGGTGTCCCGTGAGATGGCGCCGTCGCGCATGTGGCCACCTCGACATGGTACCTGAGTGAGCGCGCACTCACCCACCCCGCCGAGCAGATGCTTCTATACGTCGGCGCACGCTAACAGAGTGAGCCGATCCTCGGTGATCCCTCTCGGCCGGAGGGACGGATACAAGACGGTCCATGGTGGGGTGCGTCGTGCCCCTTACGGGAACTGCTAAGTGCGCCTTCGATCTGCAGTACCTGACCGAGGCTGAATTGGTCGCTGAGAGGACCAGATCGCAGCGAGACACGTACGCCACTTCTTCGGTCTGTGACCGGCACTCGGTCCGCCCTCGATTACACGCGGCCCGCGCGAGTGAGATACTCAGTAACGGCGCTCCTAGCACCACCGCGAGACACTTACACTTAGTGTTCGTGCCGAATCGAGTGTAATTGTCGGGAAGCCGTCCGCGCGCCGCCCCTCCCTCCAACTCGGCTCGAACCGCCGCTCAGTCTTCATCGCGCGATTCGTCGGCCGCGGGGTCTCTCCCCGCTCGCAGCGTGCGCGTCGTCGCGTCGTCGTCGAAGGCACGGGCGCGCTGCTTGATGGCAGACCCATCCTGCGTGACTTTCTGCTTCGCGCGTTCTTTCTTCGGCTGATCCGCGGCTTCGCGCTCTCGCACGCGGTCGATCGATTGCTTGTCGCTCATGATTGGC
>JANPBN010000248.1:0-1937 GCA_031430415.1 Dehalococcoidia bacterium | reverse complement strand
CGGGTTCCGGGGTGGGCTCCTCAGGAGCGTTCGGGGTCTCGTCTGGGGGCGTCATTACTTGTGGCGCTCTTCCATGATCTTGTTCTGGAGGGCCAGCATGCCATCGATCAGCGCCTCGGGCCGCGGCGGGCAGCCTGGCACATAGACATCGACGGGAATGATCTTGTCGACGCCCTGCAGGACCCGGTCGTACCGCGTGTACGGCCCGCCGTTCGTCGCGCAGGCGCCCATCGCGATCACCCACTTCGGGTTGGGCATCTGTTCGTAGAGCAGCTTCACGGCCGGCGCCATCTTCTTGGTGACGGTCCCCGACACGATCATCACATCGGATTGCCGCGGCGAAGGCCACGGCACGATGCCGAAGCGGTCGAGGTCGTGCCGCGACATGAACGTCGCGATCATCTCGATAGCGCAGCAGGCGAGACCGAACGTCATCGGCCACAGCGACGACTTGCGCGAAAGCGCCAGCAGCGTGTCCGCCGGAACCTGGAGGATCCCCGGCAGAATGACGCGGTACATCGCCTCGCCGGGGTTGTAGGGAACGGGCGTCAGGCGCTCGGCCTCTCGCTCGATGCCTGTCTGTTCTCGATCGGGCGCTGGAATCTGCGTAGGGACGACGGGCGTTGGGGCGACGGTCGTGGTTTCGGCGGTCACTTGCTCCATTGCAGAACCCCCTTCTTCCAGGCGTATCCGAGCCCTGCGGCGAGGATGCCGATGAACACCACCATGCTCCAAAACGCCGTTTCGCCAGCGGTGGCGACGTTTACCGCCCAAGGGAACAGGAACACCGCCTCAACATCGAAGATGAGGAAGAGGATGGCGAAGAGGTAATAGCGGACGTGAATCTGGGCGCGCGTGCGCCCGATCGGCACCATGCCACACTCGTAGGAGGTGGCTTTCCCAGGTTCTTTGGAGTACGGGGCGAGCACGCGAGCGGCGACCAGCGCGGTGGAGACGAGGCCAAAGCCGATGATTGAGGCCAGGAAGACCGCGAGATAGTTGTCGAGCAGCTCGTCGAACGGCAAGCGATTCTCTCCCGCCCCGCCGGCCCAAGCGGCGTCAACTGCCCTGTCGCCGCTCTGCCCAGGTGCAGCCGGATCGTAACAACGGCCCCCTTGTACGTCAATGCACAAAGTCGGCGCCACAGGCGTTGCAGGCCGCCTTGACGCCGCATCGCCGGCGGGCGTATGCTCCGCCCATAATCGAATACCGAACGCGAGGTCGCGGCGAAGCCGGTGAGATGCCGGCGCTGTCCCGCAACTGTATCTGCCCCGAATCAGGGCAGGAGCCAGGTCGACCGCCCTCGCACTGTCGCAAGCCTTCGAGGATGGGGCGCGGACACCGCGCTCTGCGCCTGTCCCACCCCTGCTCGAATGCAGGGGTTTTCTGTTTGTCGATCAAGTAGCACTTATGTGAAGTGAGGACATCTTGGGCATCCATCGACGTATCCGTTTCTTCGCCGTCAGCGCCCTGGCGCTGCTGGCCCTCATCGCCACGGCCTGCGGCTCCGATGGCGACAAGGACCCGATCTTCAGCGACAATCCGACGCCGATCACGGGCGTCTCCACGACGGCGCCGTTCCCGCTCGAGGTGCGGCGCAGCGATGGCGCGACGCTCACGCTCACCAAGCCCGTGACGCGCATCGTCTCGCTCTCGCCGGGCGCGACCGAGACGATCTATGCGATCGGCGGCGAAGCAACGCTGGCAGCCGTCGACAACCAGGCCGATTACCCGGCCGCCGCGGCGAACTTCCCAACGAAGGTTGATGCGTACGAACCAAACGTCGAAGCGATCATTGCCATCAAGCCCGACCTCGTGATCGTGGCGAATGACTCAGCCGGCCTCGTCGCTGCGCTCGATCGCGTCGCCGTGCCTGTGCTCTACATCGATCTCGATACGGACGTGAAGACGATCGATGCCGTCTTTGGCCAGATCGG
>JANPBN010000247.1:0-6939 GCA_031430415.1 Dehalococcoidia bacterium | reverse complement strand
CTCCAAGCTCGACTACACGAACGTCGCCTACAGCCTGCTGCCCAAGCAGTTCACCCTCAGCGAACTCCAGCACGTCTACGAAGCGATCCTCGACCGCGAGGTCGACAAGCGCAACTTCCGCCGCCGGATGCTCTCGCTCGGCATCATCAAGCCCGCCGGCGGCACCCGCATGGAAGGCGCCCACCGCCCCGCCCAGCTCTACTCCTTCGCCAAGCGCGAACCCGTCGCCGTGTAGCGCAGCCGGAGCCCAATCGTTGTACGCTTTACAAGGGTTCCGTGTCGGGTTAGCCTTCGACCCGTACCGGACGGAAGGCGCCGCATCGCAGCCCGCGACGGAGTAAACGCGAATGACCGATACTCAAGGTGAAATGATTGCGGTGCCCCTCTTGTGGGACGGACTTGACGCCGCCGACGTCAGACTCGTGAACCAGATGATCGTTCAGCTCGGGCCTCCGGGAAATGAGGGGGAATTCACCCTCACACTGGGCCAGTTGCATCCGCCCGTGCTCACAGGGGACGAGGAAACAAATCGAGCCACCTTGGCAGACCTGCCCTACGTCACGGTGCGGGTCGTTGCCAAGGTCGCGATGCCCGTCGCGCGCGTGCGCGAGTTGCGCGACTCACTGACGAAGATGCTTGACATCTACGAGAAAACCGCCGGAAGCGAGAGGTAATGGCGCATGGAAACCACCGTCAGGCTTGGCGCCGATTCTGCCGGTGGATCCGGGATCGTATACCGGCTCTCCCCAGCGGCGAACGCCTCGCCCTCCGACCATGGCGCCCGAGTCTACGCGATGCCCGCGTGGGCGCGACACGGAACACAGCCCAATTACTGGACAGCCGAGTGGGCGCGTAAGGAGCGACTTGCCGATTGGGATCGCCTGCCCGGATCGACATACGAGTCCGACGACATGGAAGACGTTATCCGGCGATTGAACGAGGACGCAGGTGCCGCTTAAGCCCACACGCATTACCTGGGGCGACGAGTTCAAGCGGGCTTACGTGAAGAAGGGGCCAGCCGAGCGCAAGGCGATTGATCGCGCCCTCCGCATGATGGCTGAAGACGTCTACTATCCGTCGCTGCGCGTCCACAAACTCGAGGGAGTAGGGGACATCCGTGGCGCGCATGCCACGGACAATCAGGTCATTTCACTCACCGTCGAAGGCTCGACGGTGCATTTGCGCACCTGCTGCAATCATAAAGACGTATATCGGAGTCCGTAGGCGACCCCTCTTGACGCCCGCCACGCTGGACGCCGCACCCATACCCCGCGTACCATCACCACATCACCGGGGGACGAGCGACGGCGGGCGTGTGGTGCACCCGGCGCCTTCGAGGCACATCCGCATGGCGCGACGCTCCCGGCTGACCTCCCCCATCCTCGCGCTCATCGCCCACCGACGCGCAGCGCTCCTCGTCGCGATGGCCTGCGCCGGGCTGCTCCTCGCAGCGCCTCCGGTCGCGTTCGCCGAGCCAACGAGCACGCTCTCGCGCCCCGCCGATCCGGTCGTGCTCACGGGCGCCGACATCCCGTCGCTGAACGGCCTCGCGCCGAGCGACCTCGTCGCGTTCCGCAACATCAACGGCGTCTGGTCGCAACTGCCCGTGCAGGTCGATGAGCGCCACACCACCGACGTCGGCGCCGACATCTACCGCGGCGATTACCCATCCGGCTTCATCCTCCTCGCGTACAGCGATCCGCTCACCGACATGGGCGCCGATCCCAATCCCACCATCGACGCCAACGACGAGATCGTCTTCATGGCGAAGGACGCCGGCGGCACGCCCGTGGCATTCTCCGAACCCGCGAACGTTGTCCCCGGATCCGGACTGCAAATCACCATCACCGATCCTCTCACGAGCCAGACCGGCGTCGTGTACCTCTTCGAGCAGACCGGCGCGCTCGACCCGGCCGCCGGCCAGCAGTACGTGAGCTACACCTGGCAGCTCACCGGTGGCGGCACCTACCTCGCGAACTACAACATCGCCAACGGCAGCGGTTCCACGAACAACGAGGACTCGGACATCGTCACCCTCTTCTACGCCGATCACTTCTCCGAACGCTGGGTGCATGATGAGCTCCGCATCACGACCGGCGCCGCGAACGGCTTCGACATCCTCGACCGTCACGCCTCGAAGTTCCCCGGCAGCTGCCTGCGCAGCGAAGACACCTTCTCCGCTGGCGAAGGCGGCTTCTTCGTCAACAAGAGCGGCCCCGTCCGCGCCCTCCGCTCCTACCTCGGCGCGAACAGCGGCCCCTTCACGCAGCGCGAAAACATCTTCTATGAGCGACGTCAGGACGTCCGCACGTTCCTGCGTGTCCACGCCATCGGCGGCATCCAGGACTTCTTCGACTACAGCCCGGCCGCCGCAAACATGGAGTACTACAACAACCTGAACCAGACGCTCGATGCCGTCATCGACGGTCAGGACGGCGCCCCCGCTGACAACGTCGCCGCCGGCCCGACGACGTGGGAACTCGTGACGGGCCCGCAAGGCTCCCTCACGCAGGTCGGTCGTTTTACGACGGACATCCCCGGCTTCTCGTACACATCTCTTTGGCTCGACGACACGACGCCACCGGCGAACGCCGTCTGCACCGGCGACCTCCAGGCATGGGGCGCCAGCGGCGTCCAGGTGCTGACCGGAATCCCCTGCACCGATCCGACGCCGATCAACGCCTCGTGCGTCAACTCCCTCACCACGGCGCGCAACATCTACTACGACGCCCCCAACGTCCTGCCCGCGACGGCCGCCGCGACGGCAGCGCAGGACGCCGCACCCCTGACCTACGCTATTGCGCCGTGGCTCAACGGCGCCACCGACAGCGACGGCGATACCGTGCTCGATGCCAACGACAACTGCCCGTCCGATGCGAACATGTTGCAGGAAAACAACGACCGCAACTTCACCGAACTCGGCCCCGCCAAGACGTTCGACGATCTGACGCTGCCCCGCAGCGACAACGCCGGCGACATCTGCGACCCCGACGACGACAACGACGGCCGCTCCGATGACGACGAGAATGCCGGCCTCAACTGCGGTGCCTTCACGTCGCCCACCCTTCCGATGGTCCGAGACACCGACAGCGACCGCATCCTCGACGGCGCCGAGTGTACCTTCGCAACACCCACCAATCCCCACGTTGTCAACGCCGCCCCACCATCATGTAGCACCCCCGGCGATCTCGACGGCGATGGAGTCAGCGACGCACGCGAGCTCTGCTACTACGGCACCTCCAACATTTTCACCAACAGCGATGGTGACGGCTGCGGCGATGGCCGTGAGGTCGCCTCGGTCAACGCCGATCAGGCCGTGAACGCAACCGACCTCTCGCAGGTCGCCCAGCACTTCGGTCCGTACTCCCTGCCCGCAGCAGCGCACCTCATCGACTTCGACATCACTAAGGAGGGCAATATCACGGCCACCGACCTCAGCCAGGTCGCCCAGCGCTTCGGCCCCTGTCCGTGATCCGGTTCCTCGTGCTGGCCGCGATCGTCGTCGCCCTCGTCGCCGTTCCCGGCCGTGCCGCGACACCCGCGCAGGCTGCCGATGTGACGCTGCTCGCCGTCGGCGACATCGCCTCCTGCTCCTCCACCGGCGACGAAGCGACCGGCACCCTCGTCGGCGGCCTCACCGGTACGATCGCCGTGCTCGGCGACCTCGCGTACGAGAGCGGCTCCACGGCGAACTTCAATGACTGCTACGAGCCGTCCTGGGGCGTCCACAAGGCGCGCACCAAGCCGTCGCCCGGCAACCACGAGTACAACACGCTCAACGCCACCGGCTATTACGATTACTTCAATGGCGTGGGCCAGCCAACGGGGCCTGCCGGTGACCGAACAAAGGGCTATTACAGCTACGACCTCGGCGACTGGCATCTCATCGCCCTCAACAGCAACTGCGCCGCGATCGGCGGCTGCGGAGCCGGATCGGCACAGGAGCAGTGGCTGCGCGCCGACCTCGTCGCGAACCCCACCGCCTGCACGCTGGCCTACTGGCATCACCCGCGCTTCAGCAGCGGCCAGCACGGCAACAGCGCCGAGATGCAACCGATCTGGCAGGCGCTCTACGACTATCGCGCCGAGATCGTGCTCAGTGGCCACGACCACACCTACGAGCGCTTCGCACTCCAAACGCCGTCCGGCGTCGCCGACCCCACGTACGGCATCCGGGAGTTCGTCGTCGGCACCGGTGGCCGCAGCCACTATGTGTTCGGCGCGCCCAAGCCCAACAGCGAAGTGCGCGAAGGAAACACGTACGGTGTCCTGCAACTGGGCCTGCACCCGTCGTCGTACAACTGGGACTTCGTGCCCATCGCCGGCGAGTCGTTCACCGACAGCGGCAGTACCACCTGCCAGTCCGGCAGCGGCTTCGACCCCGACTACGACGGCGCTGGCGATGCGACCACCGACAACTGCCCCGGCCTCGCCAACCCGTCGCAGGCCAACGCCGACGCCAACTTCACCGAGCTCGGCCCCGCCAAGCTGTTCGACGACCTCACCTGGCCCTCGAGCGACAACGCCGGCGACGCCTGCGATACCGACGACGACAACGACGGTCTCTCCGACGCCGCCGAGGCATCCGGCCCACCCTGCGCATCCGCGACTGCCGCCACGAACCCTCTCAACCGCGACACCGACGGCGACCGCATCCTCGACGGCTCCGAATGCACACTCGGCCTCGATCCAGGCACGATAGACGCCGCACCGCCGCCCGGATGCAAGCCGCCCCCGGTCGGAGACGTCGATCTCGACAACGACGGCGTCGCCGACGCGCGGGAGTTCTGCTATTACGGCACCTTGAGCGCCTCCACCAACAGTGATGGCGACGGCTGCGGCGACGGCCGCGAGGTCGCCTCGGTCAACGCCGATCTCACGGTGAACGCCACGGATCTCTCTCAGCTCGCCCAGCACTTCGGGCCATACATGGTGCCCAACGCGCCGCACCTCATCGACTTCGACATCACGAAAGACGGCAACATCAACGCCATCGACCTCAGCCAGGTCGCCCAGCGCTTCGGCCCCTGCCCCTGATCCGGTGCGTGGAGGTTGGACGTTAGAGGTTGGTTGCATCTCGCCTCTGGCATCGCAGCCGAGACTCCGCCAACGGCGGCGCTGCCTCTCGCTTCTCGCTTCTCGCGTCCCGCTTCCCGCTTCTCGCTTCCCCCATCCCGCAGTACCCTTCCCCCATGCCACACCTAGCAGTCCGCGGCGGCACACCGCTCCGCACCAAGCCCTGGCCCGCGTGGCCGCAGCACGATGAGCGCGAGCAGCGCAATCTGCAGCGCGTCCTCGATAGCGGCAATTGGGGAGGTTTCTCGCAGCGAAGCGGAGATCCCGACTGGGGCGGGACAATCCCCCAACGTCCTCGGAGGGCGTCATGCCACGACTAGCCGTCCGCGGCGGCACACCGCTCCGCACCAAGCCCTGGCCCGCATGGCCGCAGCACGATGAGCGCGAGCAGCGCAATCTGCAGCGGGTGTTGGATTCGGGTAATTGGGGAGGCTTTCCCTCCCCCAACGTCTTCGCCGGCGAGTTCGCCGAGAAATTCGCCGCCTACCACGGCGCGAAGTACGGCATCTGCACTACCGCCGGCACCACTGCGCTCGAAGTCGCGCTGAAGGCCGCCGGCCTCGAGCGCGGCGACGAAGTCCTCGTCCCCGCGCTGACGTTCTACGCGACCGCCTTCGCCGCGCGCATCCAGGGCTTCAAGCCCGGCTTCGTCGATGTCGATCCCAACACCTGGTGCATGGACATCGCCCAGATCGAACGCCACATCACGCCCGACACGCGCGCGATCCTGCCCGTGCACCTCGGTTCGCGCATGGCCGACATGGATCGCATCGGCGAGATCGCCCGCGCCCGCAACCTGCGCGTCATCGAGGACTGCGCTCACATGCACGGCGGCTTCTGGCGCGAGCGCGGCGCCGGCACGCTCGGCGATGTCGGCGCGTTCAGCTTTCAGTCGTCGAAGCTCATGACCTGCGGCGAAGGCGGCATCATCATCACCAGCGACGACGCGCTCGAAGAACGCATCCACGCCTACGTGAACTCCGGCCGCGTCAAGACATCAGATCGCACCGCAGCCGAGGGCACGATGCTCGGCTGGAACTACCGCATCACCGAGTTCCAGGCTGCCGTCCTCCTCGCCCAACTCGAACGCCTGCCGGAGCAGGTCGCGCAGCGCAACCGCACGATCGGCCGCCTCGAACAACGCATCGCCCAGATCGAAGGCCTCACCACGCTCCCGCACGATGACCGCATGACGACGCGCTCCGGATACGGCGTCGTCCTCCGCTACGACGACGCGGCCTGGCGCGGCGTCTCGCGCCATCGCTTCGCCCGAGCGCTCCACGCCGAGGGCATGCGCATCGAAGCGGCGTTCTACACGCCCGTCTACAGCAACCCACTCTTCGCCTGGCGTGACTCGCCAATCGATGTCGACTACACCGACATCCACTGCCCCGTCGCCGAGCGCGCGGCCGGTCGCGAGATGATCTGGCTTCCGCACGAAATCTTCCTCGGCGACGAGCGCGATATCGACGATCTCTGCGATGGCATCATCAAACTCCGCGACAATATCGACGAACTCGCCGGCGACCGTCCCTGATCTCGCAGCTTCCGCCGCTGGAGCTACAGGAATCCCCTACGCCGGCCGCCGACGGCCACGGCTCGCCCACGCCGATACTTCCGGAGAGACGGAGTTCGGTTTGCTATCCTGCGTATCGGAGGGACACCACATGACCGACTGGCGCGCCAAAGAAAAGAAGTACTTCATGCACGCAGGCAAGCGCATGGATCTGCTCGCCGTGCGCGGGGAGGGCACGCGCCTGTGGGATGAAGAAGGCCGCGAGTACCTCGACTTCTTCGGCGGTCCGGCGACGATAGCCTCGGCCACTCGCACCCTGTCATGGTCAACGCGATCATCGACCAGGC
>JANPBN010000246.1:0-1628 GCA_031430415.1 Dehalococcoidia bacterium | reverse complement strand
CCATCGCTGCAGGTGTCGCCATCCGTGTTCACGACGTTCGGGTCGGTGTTGTAGTGGCAGATCTCGCGCGCATCGGTGATGCCATCGCCGTCGGTGTCCGATGGTGCGCCGCAAGCAGCCAGGAGAGGCTTGCTGTTGAGGTCGTTCGGGTTGGTGGCGAGCGCACACTCGGCTCCGTCGAGATAGTTGTCGCCGTCGCTGTCGGCGTCCATCGGATTGGTCACCGCGCCGCCACAGCCAACACCGCCGGTCTCGTCCGCGTCGGTACGCGCGTCATTGTCGTCGTCTGCGTCGCAGTCGTCTCCAGCCTCATCGGATCGCGCCAGTGTTAGGTCATCGAACAGCTTCGGCGGCGAGAGATCGATGAAGTTCCGGTCGTTGTTCTGTTGCGCCGGGTTAGCGTCGCCGGGGCAGTTGTCGACGAGCTGTGGCACGCCATCGCCGTCGAGATCGGGCAGGCAGCCCGCAGCGGCCGCCGCAGCGTCAGCGTCCAGGCGGCCGGCGCCGTAGGTGTTGTCCGCTCCCACGCTGCCGAGATCCACCGCGGAACTCAGGAGCGCGTTACGCAGTGCCGTGCGATCGGCGGCGGGCGCGTCGCCGGGCTCGCCGTGCTTCAATGAGGGCTGGCATGCCAGCACGAGCGCGGCGATCCCCGCGGCATGCGGGGCCGCCGCAGATGAGCCGAAGAACGGCGAAGAAAACCCGCCGGCGCCGCTGACGGACACGCCGTCGATGGTTACGGCATCGGGCTTGGTCCGGCCGTCGTTGGTGGGGCCGCGACTGCTGTACGCCGCGATGTCGTTGTTTCCGGGATCGCTGGCGTTGATTGCGCCCAGAGAGACCACGCCGCCGCCGGCGTCTGCGTTGTTCAGCACGGCGCTCGAGATCGTGTTGAAGTTGTGCTTGTTTCCGGCGATCGGATTGCACGCTTCGCACAGGACGAACATGTCCAGGGTCTTCGGCGCTCCGGCAAACTTGCCGATGTAGATGCTCAGCGGCTGCACAACCGCCGTATCGTTCAGCCAGGAGAACTCTTCGACCGGGTTGTCGTTGCCGTTCTGTTCGTTGGTGCTGATCAGGTAGAGCGTGGCTGCGTTCTCGTCGAGGAGGAATAGCTCGTAGTCGTTGGCGGAGGCTCCGAACGGGTCATCCCACTGTAGCCCGACGCGGAGTACGCCGTTTGGCGGCAGCATCACGCGGTCTGCGCAGAACCCGTCACCCGGGTTGAGGCTGCAGTTGCGGCCCTGTCCGCCGTTCGTCGTCGTGGCGGTCGCCTGGAAACGGTGAATGTCCCACGTATTCAGTCCAACGGAGACGTTGAACCCGGAGTCGACGAAGGGTTCCTGATAGTGCTGCTGCGAGAGTGAGCCGACGCTGTTGTAGTAGCCGCGGACACGGTTCGTGAGGCGATTCAGCTCCGTCGACGTATTCTGCGAGACGACGCTCGTCCCGTCGTAGGCGCCGTTGTTGACGTAGGTGATGTCGTCGACGACAACATCCGTGTTGGCGGTGAGGCAGTCCACCGCTTGCCGAAAGTCCAGGCTTGTTCCCGACGACGTGTTGAATCCAAAGTATCCGAACCAGAGCTCGGCGCCAGGCGCGAGGTCGTGCACGATCTCGAGCATCGC
>JANPBN010000245.1:0-4631 GCA_031430415.1 Dehalococcoidia bacterium | reverse complement strand
ACGGACGACGGATAGACCGCACCGGGAGACGTCGGCACGTACATGCCGACGCGTTCGATCGCTCGCACCTGCATGCCAATGCCGTCATCGCTGAACGAACGCGACGAGTGCTCGCGCTGCCGCTCGTGGTAGGAGGTGATGCGGGAAGCGGCCTCGTTGAGTGCGGCGATCAATGCCGGTTCGACCGAGCTGTAGGCGCGGTCGATCTCCTCGCGACTCACCTCATACGCACCGATCTCGGCTCCGGTGAACAGCTTCGTGTAACGCCGGACCGCGGAATCACCATCGGCACGGACGTCGGAGAGGATGCGGCGTACCTGCTGCTCGACGGGAAGGTCAGCGCCGAAGATCTCGGCGTTTTTCACACGTATCGCCGCTGGCAGGTCGGTCTCCCCCAGCGGCTGGCGGCGCAGAAGCGTTGCGCGCCCCTCGGCCGCGCCGATAACAATTCTCACGACAGGTACTCCCTCATGGCGCTACGCGCCTTGGTCTTGGCATCGTGCAGGTATTCGCGGATGCGGTCCTCGCCCACATGATCGATCGTGCGGCGAAGAAGCATCGGCACTTCGGTCATGAAGGCCTCGACGATCTCGTCGCCCTCCACTCCCGCAGCCGCGAGGTGCCGGCTGGCAAAGCGGCCGAAGCGCTCCCACGACGGCGGATGGCCCAGCACTTCGACCGAGCGATCACGCCACTGGAGCAACGTATCGCGACCGATGAAGTCGACCGTAATGTCGAGCGCCGTGTCGATCAGCGCCTGACGGATCTCGTCGACGGTCGCCGGATCCTCTCGCCCGGTGCGATCCATCTCGAACTGCAGCATGCGGTCCATGAGGTTCGCCTTCTCGTCGCCGGAGAGCGGCGACTGCTCGCCGAACAGCGGGCGATAGATCTGGCAGATATAGCTCTGATCCAGCACGAGGTGCGAGATGTATCCGGCCATGAACGACGCGGTGCCCGGCGTTAGCGACGCAACGTCGCGAAGGCCCGGCTCCTGCTCGAACAGGCGATGGACGCCGTCCTGCTCGCCAAAGTCATCGAGCTTGAAAAAGTGGGTTCGTTCGCGATCCCACCGCGTAATGACGCGAATATCCGGTGTCGTAGCGCCGAGGTAGTACGCTCCGCGTTCGGCATCGACGATCGGCGATGCGAGATCGCGCGCAAGATCGCGCGCTGCGGTCATGTGGAGGCCAAGCAAAGGCATGCGTCACGCTCCCCCGGCTGCGACGGGCTCTGCCGCGGCCGCTCGCAAGCGCTCGACAAGCGCATCAAACACGGACAGCAGGCGACCGTCGGGGCGGCTCTTGTTCGCAATGACGCAGTTCGTCGACTCAAAGAAGCGCTCGAGCACGGTGAGTTTGTTCGCGCGTACGCTCGACCCCGTTTCGATGCCTTCGATCAGGATCTCCGCGTCGTCAGGAACGAATCCTTCCGACGCGCCCGCGATCGGGATGACGCTATAGCGGCCGAACTGCCGTTCTCGTGCAAAGTGATCGGCAATGTTCGGGTACTCCGACGCAAGACGGATGGGTCGATCTGAGCGCGCGCGCCATTCGGCGAGCGCGCCTGCGACCGTGTCCGCGGCGATGTCCTTCACGATCACGGCCAGGCTGTAGCGCGAGCGTTTGAGGTCCACTACTTCTTCGACCGGACTCGACGGGAACTTTACGACGTGGTCGAAGAGCACGTCGCGACCCGTCACAGCCAGGTCGAACTGGCCGATGGCTACCTGCTGTGGCATGTCCTGTGGACGAATGATCTTCACCGTGACATCCGCCAGTCCGATTGCCGGGCGGCGGATGATCGGGCTATCGCCGTACCCTTCGACACGAATGCCGGCGGCGTCGAGGACGGCGAGCGTGTGGGCCTGCGCGTGGCCGTCGGGCAACGCGAGGCGGAGGGACCGCCGTCGCGGAGTCGCTGGAGCTTCGCGCAACGCGACGGCGGGCGCCGCTATCACCGAAGCTGCGGGCGCGGAGCCAGCGCTCAACAGTTTGGCGAGTACTGCCGAGAGGTCCTTCGAGGCAAGACTGTGGCGATTTGCGATCAGACAGGCCGAGACATCGACCACCTTGCCCGCGACGCGCAGGCCATGCGCCTCGACGACGGCCGCATTCAGTGCAGCGACAATCGCGATGTCGGCGTCCTCGGGCGGATACGCCTCAGCGGCGCCGGCGACGCCAAACACGCGGTAGCGCCGGAGGCGCAGGCGGCGGGCCACCGTCTCCGCGATGTGCGGATACTCGCTGACGACGCGTACCGATGCCGCGGCTGTATCGCCAGCGGTCGCGAGCCATAGGGCGTACTCACCATAGGGCAGGTCGCGAAGCCGAACGACATCGTGCTGAGGAAAGCGCTGCGTCAGCTCGTCGATCCAGCTTGAGCTGCAGATGCCCAGATCGTAGTTCCCGAGCGCGACCTGCACGGGAATATCCTTCTCCCGAAAGACGCGAGCGATGCCGGTCCGGTCATCAACCATCGGAAACCGCAATGCCCGGGATCCGGCGGCGTAATCCGGAATGCCGACGCCGCATCCATCGAGAAGCGCTGCGGTTTCCTTGCGGAGATCACCGGTTGGGAGCGCGACACGGATCACCGCGAACGCTCCAATTCGCTTATGAGATCTTCAACCGTCGCAAAGCGCTGCGACGGACCTCTGCGTTGCAGCTCGAGACCATCGGAAGTGATGCGCACGCGCGAGTCCGCTTCGCTCGAAAGGGCGACCTCGGCGCGCACGCCCGCTCGACGAAGAGCGGTCGCAACCGCGTGGGCGTTGGCGATGTCTTCCGGTTCGGCGCCACGGGGCCCCACGCACACCACGTCCGCCCGGGGATCAGTGCTGGCTCCAAGGGCATCGAAAAGCGCCGTCATGTGTATCGCAAAGCCCGAGGCCGGTGTAGGTTCGCCGCCGATCAGGCCAATCAGTTCGTCGTACCGGCCACCGGTACACACGCGAAGGCCAGCGGCCTCGATCTTCATCACGAGGCCGGAGTAGTACTCGAAATTGCGCGCGAGTACCGCCTGTACGATAGGGGCTACGCCCGCCGCCTCAAGCGTGGCGACGAGGTGCGCGAGATCGTCAAGTGCGCCCGCAAGCGCCGGTATCGCCTGGACCAGGGAGGCACGAAGATTGGCGATATACCCGCTCCCGGCGCCATCCACCTCAAACAGTAAACGGAGTGGTGCGTTGAGATCCGGCATCCGCGCCTCGACTTCGGTCACGACGGACATGTCTCCGTCGAGGAGGCGGTCATACGCGAGGGACTGCTCATCGGCATCCAGACCGGCGGCCGCGAGCACTCCACGCACGAGGCCAGCGTGGGACAGGCGGACGGCAGGGCGTTCGACGCCGGCGGCGCCCAGCGCGTCCAGCGCGAGAAGCACGAGTTCGGCATCAGCCGAGACGCCCGTGTCGCCAATCAATTCGACGCCGCACTGCCATTCCTCGCGCGATGAGCCGTCGTCGGCGAAGCGAAAGACGTTCTGACGATAGAAGTAGCGCGCGAGACGTCCGCTGGACTGCTCGGCATACAATCGCGCTGCAGGGATCGTCGAGTCAGGGCGCAGGACGACCCGCTCGCCACTCCAGCCGTCCCAGTCGAGGAACGAATAGACCCCATCGAGCGTGTGCGGCGACAGCGTGCCGGCTGTCGTGAACAGGTGCAGCGGTTCAATGACGGGGGTGCGGATCTCCCGGTACCCCCAGAGACGGCACGTCTGAGCGAAGGCCGCCTCGGCGGCGCGGACGCGATCCATCTCGTCGGGCGACAGGTCGCGCATCCCTCGAGAGCGCTGCGTGACGACGGCTTCCGGCATGGGACTCCCTGCTATCGACAAATCCCTGCCCGAAGCTGGGCAGGGACGTTGTGCATTCTATCCAAGAAGCCGGAGAGCGGCCAATCGCCGAGGGCGTCAGCGGGCTGCGCCACCATCTGTCGCGACAGCCTCAAGCTCGCCAAGTGCATGGCGGCATGCTTCGGCTTCCAGGGTGGCGCCCAGCCGGAGAAAGGTCTCGAAGGCCCCGGCGAGGCGGGAGCGGGCGGCGGCCCCGCGATCGCCATGCTGGATCGACAATGACGCGAACGCCGCGTGTGCGCGTGCTTCCTCGAGATCGGCCCCAATACGGGCGGCCAAAGCTGCGCTGTCGCCTAGCATGGCAAACCCTTCTCGCGACGACCCGAGCGCCGCGTGGATGCACCCGAGAACGCGACCGGCGCGCGCTTCGAGCAACCGCGCTTCGGCCACCTGGACTTCAACCAATGCCGCCCGACCTTCTCTCAGTGCCTCGTTCAGCCGTCCCTGGGCGAGGCGAAGCTCGGCCAGCTGGATGCGCGCCTCACTCAGCAGCCCCTTTGCACCGACGCTGGCCAGCAGCTTCATTCCACGCAAGATCTCCTCTTCGGCGGCGACGAGGTCGCCTCGGGCCATCGCCGCTCGACAGAGGTTCACATGACTCAGGCCGGCGACCGCCGTAAGGTCCGCGTCCCCGTGGTTGCCTTCAATCACCTCGCGAAAGTGCCCTGCCGCGTCGTCGAGCCGCCCCTGGAAGAGCAGCACCTCGCCAATGTTGTTGTGGATGATCAGTGCATCCACCCGGTCGCCAACGCGCTCGTCCGCCTCAAGAGCGCGCG
>JANPBN010000244.1:0-2870 GCA_031430415.1 Dehalococcoidia bacterium | reverse complement strand
TGCGCGCGAACGGCCGCGCGAAGGCGCTCGGCCAGCTCGATGGCATCGTCAAGGTCGTGGCGGATGCGAAGACCGGCGAGACACTGGGCATCCATATCGTCGGGCCACTGGCGTCGGAAATGCTTGCCGAGGCTGCGTTGGCGATGACGCTCGAGGCGACGCCGCGCGAACTCGGCTGGAATGTGACAGCCCACCCGACGCTCGGTGAGGCCGTGAAGGAAGCCGCGCTCGCCGTAAACGGCGAGGCGATTCATTTCTGGACGGACTGAGATGGCAGACACGCCCGTAGGCGACAGGCCCCAGCACGGTATCAGCGGCACGGCGGATCGTCGCGCGCTTCTGCGCACGATGATGCTGATTCGGCGCTTCGAGGAGAAGGCGGCCGAGATGTACGCGCGGGGGCGCATCAAGGGCTTCCTGCACCTGTACATCGGTCAGGAAGCAGTGGCAACAGGCGCAATCGCCGCCCTCCGACCCGACGACTACATCGTCGCGCACTATCGCGAACACGGGCACGCCCTGGCGCGCGGCCTGGAGCCCAACCGGATCATGGCGGAGCTGTTTGGGCGATCGACAGGTGTGTCCGGCGGTCGGGGCGGATCGATGCATCTCTTCGACGTCGCGAAGTCGTTCATGGGCGGCTACGCGATCGTCGCCGGGCACATGCCGCTCGCGTGCGGACTTGCGCTGGCGGAGCAATACCGGGGCACCGAGAGACTCGTCGTCAACTTCCTTGGCGACGGCGCGGTGAACGAAGGCGAGTTCCACGAAGCGCTCAACC
Source organism: Dehalococcoidia bacterium (assembly GCA_031430415.1). Classification (GTDB taxonomy): domain Bacteria; phylum Chloroflexota; class Dehalococcoidia; order DSTF01; family JACRBR01; genus JANPBN01. Next base: position 2,089 of record JANPBN010000244.1, on the reverse strand, counting down.
TCGCCGCCGTGTGGAAGCTTCCGGTGCTGTTCATCGTCGAGAACAACTTCTACGGCATGGGCACATCGATGCGGCGCGTCTCGGCGCTCGTCGAGATCTACAAGCGCGCAGAGGCTTACGGCATCCCATCGCTGCAGGTCGACGGCATGGACGTGGAGGCGATGTACGAGGAGGTCGAGCGCGCAGCGAAGAGCGTGCGCGCTGGTGAGGGTCCGGTCTTCCTCGAGGCGATTTGCTATCGCTTCCGCGGCCACTCGATGGCGGATCCGGAGTTCTACCGCCAGAAGGACGAGGTCGAACGCTGGCGCAAACTCGATCCGATCGATCAGCTTCGTGCGCGCATGACCAAGGCAGGCGAGATCGATGACGCGGGAATCACCGCCCTACAGGCCGAAGCCGACACGATCGCCACGGAGGCGGCGCAGTACGCCGAGGACAGCCCCCCACCCGAGCTGTCGACGCTGGGCGACTTCGTCTACAAGGAGTCGCGCGATGCCTGAGATCACGTATCGCGAAGCGTTGCGCCAGGCGCTGCGGTATCAACTGCAGAACGACGAACGCGTATTCCTCATGGGCGAGGACATCGGCGCGTACGGGGGCTCGTACGCCGTCACGAAGGGCTTTCTCGAAGAGTTCGGCGAGAAGCGCGTGAAGGACACACCCATCGCCGAGTCCGTCGTCATGGGCGCGGGCATCGGCGCGGCCATGGCAGGGTTGAAGCCGATGGTCGAACTGATGACGATCAACTTTAGCCTGCTGGCGATAGACCAGATCGTCAACAATGCATCGAAGCTCTATTACATGTCGAACGGACAGATCAATGTGCCGATCGTGATCCGCATGGCAGGGGGCGCCGGCAGTCAACTCGGCGCACAACACTCCCACAGCCTCGAGGGTTGGTACGCGCACGTCCCGGGCCTCAAGGTTGTCGTCCCGGCAACGCCGTACGACGCGAAGGGGCTCCTCATGGCGGCGTTCGACGACGAGAACCCGGTGGTGTTCATCGAACACACAGCGCTCTACGCGCTGAAGGGCGAGGTGCCCGAGGAGCCGTACCGCATTCCCTTCGGCAAGGCCGAAGTCATGCGCGCGGGCGGCGACGTGACGATCATCGGATACTCCGGCAGCGTGCACCAGGCGCATCGGGCGGCGCAGCGTTTGAGCGCCGAACACGAGATCGAAGCGGAGGTGCTCAATCTCCGCACGCTACGACCACTCGATGTCGACGGCATCCTCGCGTCGGTGCGGAAGACGCATCGCGCAATCATCATCGAGGACGACTGGAAGTTTGGCGGGTTCGGCGGCGAGATTGTCGCCATCATCCAGGAGCAGGCATTCGACGACCTCGATGCGCCGGTCATGCGCTGTTCCGGCGCCGATGTACCCATGCCGTACGCCGGCGCGCTCGAACAGGCGGCGCTGCCGCAAGAAGATGGCATTGTGACGATGGTGCTGGAACTTGTGTAGGAGCACGCGATGATCTCCGAAGTCGTCATGCCACAAATGGGCGCCGACATGACCGAGGGCACACTGCTCAAATGGCTGAAAGCCGAGGGCGAAGCCGTCACGCGCGGCGACGCGATCGCCGAGATCGAGACGGACAAGGCAAACATCGAGATCGAGGCGTTCGAGAGCGGCATCTTTCGCCGCGCGCTCGCGGGCGAGGGCGACGTCGTGCTTGTGGGCGAGGTGATCGCGGTGATTGCAGGCGCCGACGATGACGTCTCGAAGTACACGGCGAGCAAGACACCGGCGCCGACGGTGCCGACGCCAGCGGCACCCGTTGCGGCACCCGTGCCTGTGGCTGCTGTGCCTCCACCAGTTGCGACAGCGCCCGTCGTGGCTCCGGCCGAAGACAACCCAGCGCCAACGCGGCCACCAGCGCCAGCGCCAGCCGGACGGCTTCGGGTGTCACCACTGGCGCGGAAGCTCGCGGCCGAACGTGGCATCGACCTGGGGCGCGTACGTGGGAGTGGCCCCGACGGCAGAATCGTGAAGAAGGATCTCGATCAACCGGCGTCGCCGACAAGCGACACCGCCGCGCGCGGCGCGGCACCATCACCAACAGCAACAACAGACACGGTCGTCG